>JBJTQX010000019.1:0-30329 GCA_046075855.1 Actinomycetes bacterium | reverse complement strand
GCCCGGCGCGACGGTGGCGTTCGTGAAGGGTGCACCCGACAGCCTGCTGCGCCGATCGACCCACGTCTGGGTGGACGGTGCGGCGACGCCGATCACCGACGACGAACGGACCCGTGTCGCGGCGGCGAACGACGCGCTCGCCGGCGAGGGGGTCCGGGTGCTCGCCATCGCCTACCGGGTCCTCGACACCGACGGACACCACGACGAGATCGAGGACCGTCTCACGCTCGTCGGGCTCGTCGGGATCATCGACCCGGCCCGCCCCGAGGCCCGCGACGCCGTGGCCACCTGCGGTCGGGCCGGCGTGCGGGTGGTCATGATCACCGGCGACCACCCGCTCACGGCCCGAGCGATCGCCCGGGACCTCGGCATCAGCGCGGACGACACCCCGGCGATCACCGGACGCGAGCTCGATGGGCTCGATGACGCCGCACTCGATGAGGTGGTGCGATCGACCTCCGTGTTCGCCCGGGTCAGCCCGGAGCACAAGCTCCGCATCGTCCGCGCGCTGCGCGACCAGGGTGAGGTCGTGGCGATGACCGGCGACGGGGTGAACGACGCACCGGCGCTCCGTCAGGCCGACATCGGCGTGGCGATGGGCATCACAGGAACCGACGTCGCGAAGGAGGCGGCGGACATGGTCCTGCGCGACGACAACTTCGCGACGATCGTCGGCGCGGTCGAGGAGGGTCGAGTCATCTACGACAACCTCCGCCGGTTCGTCAACTACTCGCTCGCCGGGAACATCGGCAAGATCCTCGTGCTGCTCCTCTGGCCGGTGGCGATGCTCATCGCTGGCCACACCGAGGGCGAGGCGATCGCGCTGCTGCCCCTGCAGCTGCTCTGGCTCAACCTCATGACCGACGGTCTCCTCGGCCTCGCCATGGGGACCGAGGAAGCCGAGCCCGACGTGATGGACCGCCCGCCGGTCGCCCCGGGATCGAGCGTGTGGTCGGAGGGCTGGGGAGTGCGCACGATCTGGGTCGGCGCGGTCATCGGCATCGTTGCGCTCATCATCGGCGCGGCGTACCGCGGCTCGGGACCCGCCGGTTACCACCAGACCGTCGTGTTCACGCTCATCGCATTCATGCAGGTGGCCCAGGCGTTCGCCAACCGGTCGACGAAGGTTCCGCTCCACCGCCTGTCCTGGCGCAGCAACCCGACGCTGATCGGCGCAGCCGCGGCAGTGCTCGGCCTGCAGCTGACCGCGCTCTACGTCCCCGTCCTGCGCCGGGTGTTCGAACTCGAACCGCTGAGCCTGCGCACCCTCGGAGCCTGCGCGGTGGCCGCGATCGGACTGCTCGTGCTCATCGAGTCCGTCGAGGAGTTCCAGCGCCGTCGGACCCGGCGAGCGGGATCCGGAGCGCCGGCGCTACCAGCGTGATCGGGACTCCTCGGCGAACCCTTGGAGGCCGGTGAAGGTCACCCGACGTCCCGAATCGTCGACGCAGGCGCCCGCCCACGTGCCGAACACCTGGTGGGTCTCGGTCCTCAGCACGCCGATGTCGGTCCGCGAGTGCTTGTCGTGGCGAGGCGTGAGCTCCAACTCGAGCTGTCCTCCCGGGTCGCGAACCCGCCACGGACGCAACGGCTCGTCCCAGGAGTAATCCCACTCCAGCTCGCGCCCGATCTTCGTGAGCTGGCCGTCGAGGATGATGCCGTTCTCGGTCGCGCCGGTCCCGATCGTCCACCTCCCACCGATCTGGAGGCCGACGGTCGCGCCGTCCTCCGCGCGGCCTGCACCACCACCCCAGTTCCAGACGGTCGAGTACGGCCAACGCCCGCGGCCGACGTCGAGCACGCCCCACGCATCACCATCGTCCCCGCCGATCTCCCAGACCCGATCGCCCACCGTGAGGCGTCCCGTCGCCGGGCGCGCCTGGTGCTTCGAGGTGTACTGGAACCGACGATCGCTCCACGGGATCACGACGTTCAGCGACTCGTGGTCGGTCGGCATGGCGATCGCGATGTCGAGGGAGCCCGGTCGGCCGTCCCGCTCACGCCACGTGGCACGGAGGCGCGTCGCGCCGTCCGGGTCGTCGACGATGTCGAGCCCGAGGTTCCGGCGGCGCGCGTGCAACGGAGCCGAGCCGGGAAGATCGGGCAGCTCGATGCCCCGGGCGAATGGAACGGTGATCCCGCGGCCGCCGGCGACTCCCGTCGTCAGGTCACACCACCACACGTCGGCCAACCCGAGGTAGTCGACGTCGGCATAGACGCTCGAGACCACGAGGTCGCCCGCCAACACCGCCCAGTAGTCCCATCGCTTCGTTCGGCCCCAGACGCCTCGGAGGTTCGCGGTGTGCAGGGGGCGCCGGGACCAACCCCGGGCCGCCGGAGCGAGCCGGCGACCGCCCGGGAGGGCGAGGTCGACCGCCGAGGTGATCTCGTGCTCGTTGGTGGTCATGGTCCCGATCCTCGTCGCGCGCCCACTCGGCGGTCCACTGCGGTGCGATGCGCTCGCACCACTCGGCGAGCGGATCGTGCCAATCCGTTCCGACCCGGTCGGAGCCCTCTGGACCGAACGCACGGGGTCGGGACCTCCGACCCGCAGAGCCGCCGCCGTGCGGCACTGTCGACACGGCCCCCGGGTCAGCACCATGACGCCGGGAGGTCAGCATGCGAACGACGAAGCGAGTGCTGCAGGTGGCGGGGATCACGGCGGGGGTGATCGGAGCGGTCGCCGCTCGCGCGCCGGGGAACCCGATCGGGCGCGGGGCGCGTAGCCTCGCCGATCGCCTCACCCGCGATCTGCGGTACGCCGCGGCGACGACGCCGGGTTTGGTTTACCGCCTCGCTGGGCGGTACCCAGACCCCGATGTGGAGGATCGGGTGATCGCCGACCGCGTCCGGTCGAAGCTCGGCCCGATCGAGCACCGGTTCGATCTGCCGCGGATCGACGTCCGGGTGGACGACCACATCGCCCGACTCGAGGGCAACGTGACCCGTGAGCGCGACACCACGGTCCTCGAACGTGCTGCGCTCTCGGTGAGTGGCGTGCGCGGCGTCGAATCCCACCTGCATGCCGGACTCGGCCCCGGCGACACCCGCCCGTCCACCGGACGAGCGCACCGGCCGCCTCCGTCGGCTCCGCTCACCGCGCTCCTCGACTCGGCGAGCGAGGCCGGTGCCCAGGCCAACCCCGAAGCTGCGGTGCACGCCGTGCTCTGCGGGTTCACCGACCGGCTGCCCGAGACCGAACGGGCACGGCTGCTCGCACACCTACCCCCGGACGCCCGCGCGCTCGCCGGCCCGCCCCGACGGCACGGCGAGCACCCGCCGCGCCTCAAGACGGTGGCGCAACTCGTGGCCGCAGTTGTCGCTGAGGGCGGGGTGAACCCGAGCGTCGCCGAGGAGGTGACTCGGTCGGTCATCCACACGCTCCGGCTCCTCGTCCCGGCGGAGGGCCGCGACATCGCCTCGGTGCTCCCGAGCGAGATCCGGCACCTCTGGCGCGACGCAGCCCGGGTCGGCTGAACGATGGAGCCCCAGCTCATCGAACGCCTCGCGCTCCAGGCCGCAGCCCCGGCCATCACCATCCTCTGTCCGCTCGACCTCCGCCGACCGGGCAACGCGGAGGACCGTCTCCGGTTCGAGCGGTTGCGCCGCGATGCTGAAGCCGCGGCCTTCCGGTACGGCGGTGGCGCAACTGCGGCGACGTTGCGCCACCTCGACGAGGCGGTCGCGATGCTCGACCTCGCGCACCCGGTTCCCGCGGTCGCGGTGCTGGCCGCCCCCGACACGGCGATGGTGATCCCGCTCGGGTCGAGTTGCCTGCCCCTCGCTCGCGTGGGGCACCAGTTCGCCATCGGCGAGCTCCTCGCGGCCCTGCAGCACGAGGTTCGGGCGCGCGGCGTGCTCCTCGCCCGCTCGGGCACCCGGTGCCTCGAGGTGTGGAGCGGCCACGTCGTCGAGCGCACCGACCACGGGTTCCCGATCCCCTTCGAACCGTCGGTCGAGGCGGACACCCCACACCGCGACTTCCCGCGTTCCGAACTCGAAGATGCGGAAGCTGCGCGGGAGACCTTCCGAACGGTCGACCGCGCGCTCCGGAGCCTCGACCGAGACGAGCCGGCTGATCTCGTCGTCATCGGCTCCGTGCGCGACCTCGCGTGGTTCGATGAGGTCACGAGCCTCCGGGACCGCACCATCGGTCGGGTGATCGGCGGCAACGGCCACGCGAGCCCCGCTCGGGTCGCGGCGATGGTGCAGGGCGTGGTCGACGACCACCGGGACACCCGGGCACGCAATGCAGCCCGACAAGCCCGCCAGGCGTTGGGCTGGCGAGCGGTGGCCGGCGTCGACGAGGTGTGGAGCTCGGCCCGCATCGGACGGGGCCACCGGCTCCTCGTCGAGGAGCACTTCCACATCGACGCCCGGGCCACGAACGGTCACCTCGTGCCGATCAACCCCGAGGATCCGGACCGCATCGACGTGGTGGACGATGCGATCGCCGAGGTCATCAGCCACGACGGCGAGGTCGTCTTCACCCCGGCCGACACCCTCGCCGACCTCGGGCACATCGCGCTCGTGACCCGGTACTGACCGGGCCCGTCAGTCCGCCATCGCCCAGTCCCGCACGCGGGACGCGGGTTGGTAGTTCGGACCGGCGGTCGCATCGACGCGGGCGAGCAGGAGTTCGCAGTGGGGTTCGAAGGCCTCCGCGAACCAACGGCTCCGCTCGGGTCCGAGCGCCCGCCAGACGGTCTCGGTGAGGCGATCGGTGTCGTCCTCGATCCGTTCGCGCAGCCTGATCCCCTCGGCGGTCACCTGACGGCCCCGCGCGAGGCCCCGCGCCTCGAGCGCGCGCCAACCCGCGTCGATCGCCTCGGGGCGGATCCCACGCGACTCAGCCAGCCAGTCCCCCTCGTAGCGCATGTACGCGTTGTGCAGGATCGAGGCCTGAGGACCATCGAGCCCCTCGGCCGCGACGATCGCCCAGTGCGTGTCACCCCGCCACTCCCGGATGCAGTTCACCGCGTGCCAACCGGAGAGCAGCGGGTCAACCGGACGGTCGAGGGTCAGGTGGGCACCGAAGAAGGTGCGGCCGAGCCGCGGGAGTTCGTCGACCACGGGCCAGAGGAGCGGACCGAGTTCGGTGAGCGGTTCCACGATGCCGGGCGCGTGCGCGGCCAGCCCCTCGACCACCGCCTCGTCCCGCGCCGCCCAGAACTCGGCGAAGCCATGACCCTGGCGGGCGATCAGGTCGAAGGTGAGCCGGATCCCGTCCGGCGAGATCGACCCGAACGCGGCGATCACCGCGTCCGGTCCCGCCGGTGCGAGCGGCGCAGCACGCGACGCGATGTAGCCGAGCGGGCCGGGCAATCCGAGCGCCTCGAAACGTGCGACCGCACCCGGGTCCCAGAAGATCCAGCCGATCGTGGTCTGCACCGAACGGGCGTTGCGCCGGGTGACTGCGAACCAGTCGGTCACCGCAGCTGCTGGCGGTAGTCGATCGTCACGCCCGGGAAGGCCGTGGCGATGCCAGGGCCGAGGCCGATCGGCACCCGGTTGATGCGGAGCGCCGAGCGCAGCTCGGCGACGGTGAAGTGCTGGATGATCCGCCAGCCCCGCTTCGTGTCGAGCGACTGCGCGTCGCAGCCGTTGCGCCCGAGTTCGAGCAGCCGGTCGGGGATGCCGATGCCCAGGTTCTTCGCGATGCCGATGAGGTCGGTGCCGTTGCGGATGGCCAGGCATGCGTCGCTGAAGGCGTTGTGCCCCATCGTGCCGATCTCCACGTAACGCTTCGGTGGGAGCAGGGCCGCGTACGACGCCTGCGCGGCCGCCGGGGTGATCGCAATGTCGGTCGACCCGGCGATGATCATCGTCGGCGTGTCGGAGGTGATCGGCGGCTTCGGCCCGACCGGGGCCCAGCCGACGATCGCATCGATCCGCGGATCGTCGAGCAATCCGAACATCGTGCCGCCGCCGGCCGAGTGCCCCACCCCGGCGATCCGCCGGGTGTCGATGTGGCCCCGCAGGCGCGACCTCGCCCCGCGATCGGCCGCGACCATGCGGTCGATCGCTGCGCCCACCGCGACCGACACCTTCGCGGCTCGGTCCGCGGTGTTGCCGCCACCGGTGAACTGGGAGAGCAGGCCGTACTCCGTGAAGTCGACGGACGCCACGACGAACCCCCAGGACGCGAGCCCGGAGAGCGGGTAGCCGTACACGCCACGCCAGCCGCCCGCGCCGTGGGAGAACATCACGAGGGGGAAGCGTCCGGGCGCGACCGCGACGTTGCGGTACGCGGGGATGGTGACGGAGAGGTCCGTTCCCGGAGGCGGTTTCGGCAGACCGGCGAGCACCTCCGGCGGGATCGGATCGGTCTGCAGGTACGTGGCCCGCGGTTCGCCCTTGGTGCTCCCGGCCCTGGCCGGGTAGAAGACCTCGATCTTCCGGTCCGAGAGCGCGATCGTCGTCACCCCGGTTCGGTAGGGACCGGGCTTGGCGTACACCGGTTGGCCGAGCGGGGTCCGGGTGGGCCGGCTCGCACCAGCCGGGGCTGCGAGGCCCACACCCACGGCGAGCACCGCGCCGAACGCCACCCATCGCATCGAGTTCCGCATCGTCCCCCCTCGCCCGCCTCAGGCGCATCCTGCCACGCCGTCGGGCGTGTCGCTCGGCTCCCTATGCTCGGGCCATGCGACGGGATCGGTCCCTGCGGCTCGCAGCCGTGCTCGCCATGGCGAGCCTCGCCGCGTGCGGCGGTTCGGAGCCCGCATCCCAGCCGACCTCCACCTCCACCACCCGTGCGCCGGTGACGACCACGACCGTCCCGGCCGGCACGGCGGGGTCGGTCACCCTCCACCTCTCCACCCCGTTCATGCTCACCGGCACAGGATCGACCACCGTGGCCTGCCGGTCCGGGGCGGGAGGCACCACCGTGTCCATCCCGGACACCCAGACCGCCGCCGGGGTTCGGGTCGCCGCCGAGTTCACCTACGCCGCGGACGGCTCCACCGGGACCGGCCGGATCACGATCACCCTCCCGAGTGGCATCACGTACCCGATCGACGTCAACCGCCCGGTCACCGCCACCGGAGCCAGCGGAACGGTGGTGTTCGACACCACCATCCGGAGCGCGCACGTGCAGGGCGACGTGCAGTGGGGCTGCAGCCCGTGAACCACTGGCGTCGACTCGCAGTCGCGGTGGGACTGCTGAGCGCGGTGCTCGCGATCGGCACGGTCGGCTACCTCGTGCTCGGCCTCGGACTGGTCGACGCGCTCTACCAGACCGTCACCACCGTCGCGACGGTGGGGTTCCGTGAGGTCCGCCCGTTCGACACGGCCGGGAAGATCTTCACGATGGTGCTCATCATGCTCGGCGTCGGTGCGGTGCTCTACGCGCTCGGCGTCCTCATTGAGACCCTCGTCGAGGGTCGGTTGCTCGAGACGCTCGGGAGGTTCCGGATGGAACGCACGATCGACGGGATGCAGGACCACGTGGTGATCTGCGGGTGGGGTCGGGTCGGGCGTGCCATCGCGGCTGAGGTCGTCGCCGCGGGCCGACCGATCGTGGTGGCCGACGTGGATGCGGAACGGCTCGAGGACTGCCCCCACCCCACCGTGCACGGCGACTGCACGGAGGATGAGGTGCTCGACCGTGCCGGGTTGCACCGGGCCGCGGCGCTCGTCGCCGCCGTCGATGTCGACGCGGCGAACTCCTTCATCACCCTCAGCGCGCGAGCGATGCGGCCCGATCTGTTCATCGTGGCCCGCGCCCGCAGCATCGATTCGGAGGCGAAGCTGCTGCGGGCGGGCGCGGACCGGGTGGTCAACCCCCAGAACATCGGCGGGGCGCGCATGGCGGCCTTCGTGCTCCGGCCGCACGTCGCGGAGTTCCTCGACGTGGTGATGCACGAGCAGAACCTCGAGTTCCGGCTCGAGGAGATCGCGATCACCGAGGCCTCAACCCTCGCCGGGTCCTCGCTGCGGGAGGCGCACCTGCGTGATCGGACCGGCGCGCTCGTCCTCGCCGTGCGGGATCGACGGGGGTCCTTCCTCTCGAACCCCGATCCCGACACCCGCATCGAACCGGGCCAGGTGCTCATCGCCATCGGCACGGGCGACGAGCTGGCTGCGCTCGCCGCGGTGGCCGGTTGATCAGTTGACCTGGCGCGTCCGGCCCGCCCAGAAGGGCTCGCGGAGCTTGAACTTCTGCAGCTTGCCGGTCGCGGTGCGGGCGAGCTCGGTACGGAACTCGACGCCGGTCGGGCACTTGTAGTGCGCGAGCCGCTCACGGCAGTGCGCGATGAGCGCCTCGGCGGTGACGGTCTGGCCCTCGGCGAGGACCACGAGCGCGTGCACCGTCTCCCCCCACTTCTCGTGGGGGATGCCGATGACCGCCACCTCGGCCACGGCGGCGTGGGAGAAGAGCGCGTCCTCGACCTCGATGGATGACACGTTCTCGCCGCCCGAGATGATGACGTCCTTCTTGCGGTCGAGGATCTGCACGTAGCCGTCCTCGTCGAGGATGCCACCGTCACCCGTGTGGAACCAGCCGTCCGGGATGGCCTCGGCCGAGGCCTCAGGCTGCTCCCAGTACCCGGCCATCACCGCGTTGCCGCGGGCCCGCACCTCGCCGTCGGCGCTCACCCGGACGTCGATCCCGAGCACCGGCGCGCCCGCCCGACCGAGCGCCTGGGCACGCGCCGTCGGATCGAGTCCGTCGTACTCGGCCCGCGCGCGGTTCATGGTGAGCACCGGTGAGGTCTCGGTGAGCCCATAGATCTGGATGAACTCCCACCCGAGCTCGGCCTCGGCACGTTCGATCGTGCGGGTCGGCGGCGGCGCGCCGGCCACGACCATCCGGGTCCGACCGTGTCCCGGGATCGGCCCGTCCCAGGTCGCAGCCGCGTCGAGGACCATCTGGAGCACGGCCGGTGCACCGCAGAGCAGGGTGACCCCGTGCTCCTCGACGCGGCGCAGGATCTCGTGGCCGTCGACCTTGCGCAGCACGACGTGCCGCCCGCCCATCCCCGTCACCGCGTAGGGCATCCCCCAGCCGTTGACGTGGAACATGGGCAGCGTGTGGAGGATGACGTCGCGATCGCTCACCCCGGGCTGCCAGCCGAACGTCGCCGCGTTGAGCCAGAGGTTGCGGTGCGTGAGCTGCACCCCCTTCGGCCGCGCAGTGGTGCCGCTCGTGTAGTTGATGGTGGCCGTGGCCCGCTCGTCGGGCGCGGACCAGCCCTGCGGCTCGGCGCCGAAGTGGTAGAGGATCGGATCCGAGACCGTGCCGATCGTGAAGCGGTGCGGGGCGGACACGGTAACGAGATGGTCCTCGAGTTCGGGGTCCACGAGCAGCACGCTCGCCCCGCAGTGGCCGACGATGTACTCGATCTCGGCGGCGGCCAGCCGGAAGTTGATGGGCACGAGGACGCGACCCGATCCACTCACCCCGAAGAAGGAGGTGAGGAGACGGGCCGAGTTGTGGGACACCACCGCGACGCGCTCGCCCACCCCGACCCCGAGGCGGTCGAGTCCGGCGGCCTGCGCTCGGGCCCGCTCGGCGACCTCCCGCCAGGTGAGTGAGCCCCAGGACTCCGCCGGCTGGTCCGGCTCGTCGACGATCGCGATGCGGTCGCCGTACACGCGCTCGGCCCGGTCGAGGAACTGGTTGACGATCAGCGGCTGCTCCATGGGCCGCTCACGGTACTGCCGCCGAGCGCCAGCGCGCCGGGCGCGCCCTCGTCCAGCCCGGCCTCAGAACGGCAGCTTGTCGGCCTGCAGGCTCACGAGCTCGTCGAAGATCCGCCGGCAGGCCCCCTCGTCCTCGGGCGAGTTCGGGTCCTCGAGCAGCGCCTCGAAGGCGAGGTCGCGGTCGCCGCGGAGCGCAGCGTCCACGATCTTGTCCTGCAGCGCGACCTGGGTCGCGATCCAGCCGGCCAACGGCTGGCCGAGGGCCGGCATCTCCTCGGGATGGATGCCGTCGGCGTCGACCGTCGCACCGACCTCGACGATCGCCCCATCGGCGGCGTCCGGGATGTAGCCGCGGTTCGGAACGTTCACCGCATCGATGCGCTGCGGGATGCCGGTCCACATGGCCTCGACGATGGAGATGACCTCCTCGTCGGAGTGACCCATGAGGTGGAGCGGCAACGGCACCTTCGTCGTGGCCACCCAACGGGCCGCCCGTTCCATGTGTTCCATGACCGGCTGGTGGAAGTCGAGCGGCACCGGCACGAAGTCGGCGACCTCGCGGGCGAACGGCACGTACTCGCCGATGTGACTGTCGACCGAGCAGGGGACGAGGTCGAACTCACGCACGAACTTGGCGACGAGCGGCATGTAGTTGAACTCCACGAAGAACCCGCCGACCACGTTGCGGTCGATGGCGCGAGCGAAGCGTTGGGTCCGGGAGGAGTAATCGAAGAAGCCGCGCCCGTAGAACTCCTTGATCCGAGGGAGCAGGTCCTCACCGGTGCGGGCGTCGCGGAACTCGGTGAAGAAGGTGAAGTGGTTGATGCCCGAGGCCTTGGCCTCGACCTGCTTCGGGTCGAGCCGAAGCCGTCGGCAGATGCGTTTGACCCCGAGCGGCATCTCGTGGCACATCCCGACGTTGCGCAGTCGCGTCGCCCGGTTGATGGCCAGCGTCACGCGGCTCATCGGGTTCGTGAGGTTGATGAAGAACGCGTCCGGTGCATACCGCTCGACGCTCTCGCAGATGCTGAGGGTGTTCGTGATGCTGCGCAGGGAGTGGAAGACCGCGCCCGGTCCGCCGTTCTCCCCGGTGATCTGGGTGGCGCCGTGCCGGTTCGGGACCTCGTAGTCCTGTCGCCAGTGCTCGAACCGACCGAACTCCGCGCTGGCGATCACGAAGTCCGCACCCGTGAGGGCCGCCTCGGCGTCCACCGCCCGATCGAGGATGATCGGTGAGCCCGCGGCCGCGTTGAGTTTGTTCGCGAACCGGTAGGCGCGTTCGAGGCGTTCCGGGTTGACGTCGTGCAGGGTGAGGCGGGCGCCGCGCAGCGCCGGGGTGTGGACGACGTCGTTGGCCATCGTGGGCCCGAAGGACATGCCCCCGGCCCCGACCATCGTGATCCTCGGCGCCTCCGCCACCGCGCGCTCCCCTACTCCGTGCCGTCGAGGCAGATGGAGGTCCGCTTCCCGACCTTCGTGAGGTCCTCGATGACCCGGTAGGACCCGTCGTCGCAGGTGACCGCCGACGAGAGGTGGGCGTACACGCCTTCGGGGCTCTCGTAGCCGGGCACCACCCACACGTGGAGCAGCTGCTGGGTCTGACGGATCAGCATGCCGCCGACCGCATCGCACTGGCGCTCGGTCACCGGCTGGTCGGCACCGAGCGGCGCGTCGATGCCCGTCGGCGTCTGCACGATGCAGGCGTTCCGGTGCGCGTGCCACACATCGTTCGGACCCGCGAAGCCCTCCGGGTCCTTCACCGCGCTGCCGTAGAACAACCCCGCGATCCTCGAGGTGGGCTTGGTCCCGTCGTACATCCACGCGAGGGGTCGGGCGATCCACTCGTCGGTCATCACCCCGTTCGGCGGTCCGGCCGCGTTCGCGAAGTTGATGTAGTGCGCGCCGAGGCCCGGCGAGAAGGGACCGGCGCGCCGCAAGCCGGCCGCCTCGGCGTCGGCCACCGTCGGGTACCGCAGGGCCGTCTCGCGGGCGAGCGCGAGTTGACGGCCCAGTTCGCGTCGCTCCTGCGGGGTGAGCGGCAGCGTGAACCCGTGCGCATGCTGCTCCCCGTTCGCGAGGGCGGCGAAGCCTCGGTCGTCGACCGCTGCGCTCGCTCCGTGCAGGTGCCCGGTCGCCTCCGAACCGTGGGCGTGGTCGTGCCCATCGGAGGTCGCGAACGCCGGCGTGAACGCGGCCGTGGCCAGCGCAATGGAGACCAACCCGACGATCGCGACCCCGCCGAACGCGAAGCTGCGTCCCAGCCGCGCCCCGGCGATGCTCGGCGCGAGCAGTCCGACGCAGACCGTGATCGTCGCGACCTCGAGGAACGACGCGAGGGAGTCGGCGAACCCGACCGCCTCCGGGCTCCCGTCGGACCCGATCGGGATGCCGACGGTCCGAGAGACGCCCCACACCGCCAGCACACCGACGTTGAGGAGGATGCCGAACCATGCGGCCCGCCGATCGGGACGGAACACGATCCACGCGGCGAGGACGAGCTCGAGCCAGGCCACGACCGCGAAGAACAGCCCGTGAGACCAGGAGACCCCGGCGTGCTCCCCCATGGCGCCGAAGTGGATGGCCGCAGCGGCGACCGAGAGCAGCGCCGCCGACCACTGCAGGCAGCGCCCGAGGCTCGTGCCCCGAGGCTGCTCCATCACACCTGCCTCATCCATCGCGCTCCCCCCGGATCCGGCCCGCAGCGTAGGCCAGCCGGCGCGGGCGGCGTCAGGCGCTCGGGGCGATGACCGGCACCGGGGCGAACCGCTCGATCTCGAGTCGGCTCATGAGGGCCGGGAGTTCGGCGAGCGCCTCGGGCGCCTCGATCCCATGCGCCGCAGCAACCCGGCCCGCGAGGTCGAGGCACGACGCCCGGGCGAACGGCAAGGCCGCCCCCGCAGCGTCGGCAGCCGTCAGCACCCCTCGAAGGGCCACGTGACCCTCGCCCAGCTGCGACCGAGCCAGCGCGCGCAGCGAGCGGACCGTGATGGTCTGCAGCAGGGTCGTGTCGGGTCCGGAATCCTGCTCCGCCTCATCGAGTCGTCGCAGCGCCGCCACCGGGTCGCCGCTCGAGAGGTCGGCCTCGGCGCGACGCACCCGTGACTCCCGGACCCAGGCGGGGATACCGAGATCGACGAACGCCGCGACGGCCTCATCGAGCGCGGCGATGCCCTCAACGACCCGATCGGTGCGGACCAGCAGCTGCCCGAGGCACATCAGCGAGATCGCCGCGCCGAGCGCATCGTGGACCGCTCGCTGCGCGCGCAGGGCCTGGACCAGGAGCGGCTCCGCGTCGGCGTATCGGCCCTGATCGCAGTAGAGGTCAGCCCGGTTGTTCGAGACGATCGCCGCGAGGTTCGCGTGCCCGATGCGATTCGCGAGGTCGGCGGCGGCCGCGAAGTGGCGTTCGGCATCGCTCACCCGACCTTCGTTCGTCGCACTCCCGCCCACGTTGAGGTGGAGGATCGCGAGGCCGCGACGGTCGCCGGAACGCTCGAACGCGGCGATGCCGAGCTCCTCGAACTCCTGCCGGTCGGCGGCACCCGTCTCGGCCGCGACGATCTCGAGCAGCGTGAACGCCTGCCCCAGCGCCTCGTCGTCCGCGGACCGCTGCGCCCCATCGATCTCGGCCACCACGAGGCGCCGTCCCTCGGCGTACCGGCCTTGGTGGATCCTCGTCGCCCCGTAGCGGATCCGGGCGCGGCGCGCCTCGCGCTCACGGTCCGGACCCTCCGGAGCGACCTCGAGCTCCCGGACCGCTCGGCGGTACCAACGGAGCGCGCCCGGCATGCTGTCGGTCTTCTCGTCCACGTACCCCTGCTTGCGGCAGATACGCCCGATCGCGAGCGGGCTCTGGCCTCGGAGATGCCGGCGAGCCTCGGCGTACGCGGCCCGAGCCTCCACGGGTTCCCCGGCGATCTCGGCGACGTCGCCCATTCGTTCGGCAACCTCGGCCCGGTCGGTCATGGGGACGTCGGGCAGGTGGGCGGACGCGGCGAGGGCTTGGCGGTAGAAGGTGACGGCATCGGCCATCGCCGCACGGCCATCGGCGCGACGCGCCGCGCGCAGCGACCACTCCCACGCCTCCGGGTGGCGGCGGGCCCGGTCGTAGTGCAGCGCGATGACCGACGCCAGGTCATCGGCGGACCCCGCGGGAGTCGTCGCGACGAGCACGTCCGCGGCCTTGCCGTGGAGCGTTCGGCGACGGCGGAAGCTCAACCCCTCGTAGGCCACAGCCCGGAAGAGATCGTGCCGGAACCGCACCACCTCGCCGACGTCGAGGTAGCGGTCCAACCGTGTGAGCCGAGGATCTGCCGGCCCCTCGAGGGCGTCGACGACCCCGACCACGAGCGAGATCGGGTTCCGGACGCCGAGCACCGCCACCTCGCGCAGCACCGTCCGGTCCCCCGGGGCGAGGTCGTCCATCTGCGCGCCGATCACCCGTTCGATCCGGTCGGACAACGGGACACGTCCGGCCGTGCTGCTACGGGCGAGCTCCTCGACGAGGAACGGGTTGCCCTGCCCGAGCGCGAGGACCGACGCGAGCCGATCGTCGCTGAGTCCGTGGGTCCCAGCGGCCCGGATCGCAAGCACCTCGGCGTCGGCTGCAGAGATGGGGCCGAGCGTCAGGGTGGTTCGCTCGACCGCCGGATCCAGCCGGTCCGGGAGATCGTCGCGGCGGGTCACGATGCACACCCACCCACGGCTGAGCGCCTCGGCACCGAGCCGTTCGACGAGCGCCACCGACGCCTCGTCGAGCCAGTGCAGATCGTCCACCGCGATGAGGGTGCCTACCGGCAGGTGCGCGGCGAGCGCTTCGGCGACCCGCGCCACACGGACCTCACCCAGGAACTGAGGGTCGACGGTGCGCACTGCGTCCGATGGCGGGATGTCCAGTCCGAAGGCATCTCCGATGAGCGAGGCCCACGGTTCGAGGTCGCGGTCGAGCGCACGGAGCCACCGGCGAAGGCCCGCCCCCGCCTCCTCGCCGTCCCCAACGGCCTCCGGCACCGCCTCACGGAGGCCTGCACGCCACGCACCGAACAGATCGTGGTCCCGATACGCCTCGCCGGTGACACGGACCAGGGGCCCGACGTGTTCGACCACCACGGCGTCGAGCACCGTGCTCTTGCCGATCCCGGTGGGCCCGGAGATCTCGATGACTGCGCCAGCACCGGCGCCCGCAATCGCCAGCGCGGCGCGGACACGGTCGAGCTCCGCGTCCCGCCCGATGGCGGTGCCGGAACCCGAACCCACCGACGCACGACCTGAGACCGCCGAGACCGGAACCGGACGGGCCTTCCCCTTCGCCCGGAACGCGGGTCGTTCGGCGCGCGTCCACGACCGATCGGCTAGCTCCAGCAGCGGATCCGTGGCCAGCAGTTCGCCCGCCTGGGCATGGGCCATCACCCGTGCGGCAACGTTGACGGGATCGCCCGTGACGCTGAACGTGCGCCGACGAGGATGCCCGATCTCCGCCGCGAACACGTGACCACGGTTCGCACCCGCAGCGAGGTCGAGCCCCACGTCCATCCCGCAGACCTCGGAGAGCGCGTGCAGCAGGCGGTCCTCGTCATCGTCGTGCATGACCGGCGCGCCCACGGCCACGAAGAAGCTGCAGGAGTTGGGCATCGCATCGCAGCCGAACCAGTTCACCCCGAACTGCCGCTGTGCGTCCTCGAGGCGCTCGGCGATCGTCTCGAGTCGGGCCACGACGTCCCCCACCCCCCACCGGGCGATCTCGTCGTCGAGTCGGCGCACACCCACGAACCCGACCGCGAGCGGGCGGTGCTCCCCGTCGAGCCCCTCGGCGCCGAGCACACCGCGGAGGTGCAGCGGGATCGACTGCGCGGCGCGCGCGGCATCCGCGGCGCCGACTGGCCGGATCGGCGGGTCCGGGACCCGCTCGGTCCACGCAATCGCCCTACGGTGCCGTCGGAGCAGCGCACCCCGGGCAGGGTCGGACCGCAGTGCGTCGACGGGCAGCGCCGCCGCAGTGGCGTCCGAGACCAGCACCTCTCCGGATGCCGCGGCCTTCTCCAACATGCAGGTCGCCGTCGCACCCGGACCGAGCGCGAGGAACACTTCCTGGTCGACGCCGAGGCGCGCGATCCCCAGCTGGCCGCTGTGGAGCCCGATCGACATCCTGAGACGAACGGCGCCACCCGGGGCCCGGATCGTCGGCACCGCGTCGAGTGCCCGCTGCATCTCGAGGGCTGCGGCGGACGCCCGTGCCTCGTGGGCCTCTCCGTGGAGGAGCACGAGCAGAGCGTCACCGCTGAACTGCAGGACGTCGCCACCGCGATCGAGCACGGGCTGGATGATCCGCGTGAAGACGTCGTCGATGATCTCCGAGATCGCCTCGCCCCCGACGCGACCACCGCGGGCCAGGCGTTCCGAGAGTCGGGTGAACCCCGAGACGTCGGCGAAGAGCAGTGAGCCGTCGAGGTCGAGGTGCCGACGGTCGCCCGCCAACGCTCGCCAGTCGAGCGCGAGGGTCGGCGCGTACACGACCGTCTCCACCGCGCCCCTCCTCCCGATCCGACGCCCCTCTGAGCGTAGGCCGGTCCGGAGATCATGTGCTGAGGCTCAGTCGTCGTCGAGGATCGTGACGGTACCGACCGACCTGGCGATCTCGGCAGTACCGCCCAGCACGATGGTCAACGTCTCGTCCGCCTCGGCCACGCCATCGGGAAGCGTCTGGATGGCGATCACCTTCACCTGCTGGCCGACGGCGAAGGCGATCGTTCCGGTCCGCAGCCGGAAGTCCCCCGGCACCCGAGACGAAGCGGTCCCGGTGGCCGTACCGGCCACCGTCGTGTACGGAACGCTGATGGCCGCCGTCGCCGGCGCGGCGAGGCTCACCATGACGTGGATCGGACGGGCCTTGGACCGGCCCTCCACGAACGTGAGGTCGTCGATACCGACGCGAGCCGGCGATCCACCCTCATCGTCGAGGATGGTCTGCACGTTGCCGCCGGAGTCAGCCACCGCGTTCGTGATCGCCGCGAGGGACAGCGAGAAGTCCTCGTCGGACTCGGCCGCGGTATCCGGCGTGACCCTGATCGAAACGGTCTTCGTCACCTGACCGGGCCGGAAGGTGAGCATGCGCTCCGGGACGGCCACGAAGTCGGCCGAACCCGCCGAACCCACCTCCGTCCGGTACCTGGCGGTGATCGTGTCGGTTGACGGCTCCGAGAGGCTCACGTGGACGTGGAGGATGCTCTTGCCCGAGTCACCCTCGACGTGTTGCGCAGAGGAGACGGCCATCACGGGCACGACCCGGTACGACACCGTGCGCACCGTCGAGTTCCCAGCCCCGTCGGTCGCCGTGATGTCGAAGGACCGAGGACCGAGGCCCGAGGTGTCGAGCGCCGCGCCGTCCGCGACCGTTCCGACACATGACGCGATCCCGGAACCACCGGGTTCGTCCTGACACGAGTAATCGGCGAACACCTCGCGCCCGCGCGCGATGAGGGCTCCATCAACCGGGGTGACGACGTCGACGGTCGGCGCCGTCGCGTCCGTCCGTGCCGTCGCCACGACCTCGTCGCTCAGCTCGCCCGGGCCCCCGGCGGTGAGCGCCTGCACTGCGTACCGGCGAGTCCCCCCGATGCCGTCGTGCACGAACGAACGGGCCGAGGCACCCACGGTTGCGATGTGGGAGAGCTCACCGCTCGCCGTGCCACTCCAGATCGCGTACCCCGTGATCGATGCGGCCCCGGGGTCGCCCGGCTCGCCCCACGCCACCGTGATCTGCAGGTACGCGCCGTCGGCGCTGACCGAGGCCGGGGCCGAGGGTCGGCCCGCCGCGGAAGCCGCCGCGTACCTCCGGCCCTTGGCGCTGCTCACCGCGACGTTCCCGGCGCCGTCCACCGCCTGGACGATGAAGCGCGGGCCGACGGCTCCCTCCGGCAACGACGCGGAGCCGACCCAGCGACCCGCCTCGAGGTGCAGTTCGACCCGACGCCACGCGGCACCCGCCGTGCCCGGATCGACGAGCGCGAGGACGCGCTCGACCCCACTCGCATCGCTCGCCTCCCCCGACACCGAGATCGTCGAACCGCTGACCTCGCCGACCACATCGGTGATGAAGGGCGCGGTGACGTCCGAACTCGACGAGTAGTAGACCCGGGTTCCCATCGAGTCGTAGAGGCGCTGGACCCCCGTACCGGCTGCGTCGTCCGTGCCGTCGTCCTCGAAGGACCCGGGAACGAGGACCACGTGCTGACGAGGCGTCGGCGCGGCCCCGGCACCATCGCTTCCCGGCACGGTCGCGGACGCGATGGTTGCCGCGCGCGCCGGGAACGCGACGTCCTGGGCAACGGGCTCGACCACCGCTGCGCCGTTCAGGGTCGGCGCGCCGAACAGCCCGTCGAAGCCGGTGGCCGGGTCGTACCCACCGCCGGCCGCACGGTTGCTGATGCGGGTGACGAGCACGCCGTGCGCCGACCCCACGCTGGGATCGGCAGTCACGTCGAGGTCGAGACGCGGTTGGGTCGGCCGCCCCCGCAGGACGAGCGGGTCGACCGCCGCACCGCCGGCAGCCTGCACCGAGAAGTACGAGCCGTTCGTCGAGTCGGTCCGAGCGAAGTCGAGGGTTCCGGTCGAGAAGTCCGCAGCCCGGAGGCCGGTCTTCGGGTCGATCGTCGTCTCGACGAAGTCGTACGTGTGAGTCGGTTCACGCCAGGTGGGACCGACGCGGTAGTGCGGGATGCCGTAGAACGTCGTCGTGACGATCGCCTTCAGGTCGTAGCCCCCGTAGAGCCCGGCCCCCAACCAGTAGAAGGCCTTGGCCCGGGTGAGCGCGTCACCGACACGCATGGAACCGTCGAGCCGCTCGGCGAGGAGCTGCAGCAGCCGCTCGTGCAGCCCGACCGACCCATCGGTGCCGTACCCGAACCCACTCGCCGCCACGTACACCGCGCCCACGCCCTGCAGCGACTGCGCGAAGTCACCCGTCGGCGTCCCCGACCCCGCGACGTCCGCAGCGTCCGGAACGCTGAGCCCCGAGTGGCAACCCATCGAGAGCACGAGGCGCGCACCGATACCCAGGCTCGACGCGAGATCGCCCGGCGAGAAGGTCTCCCCGCTTCCGGTCGACCAGCCCGAAGCCGAGAGTCCCGCGTCGTACTCGAAGTGCCCGTAGACCCCGGCCACATCCGGTCCAGCTGCGAGGGCCGCCAACAGGTTGGATCGCGTCCACGAGTTGGAGAGCGCGGACGACACCGTTGGGCTCGCTCCGCCCGCATTCGTGAGCGCGGTCGTGAGTGCGTCGCGGAGGGCGCCCGCCCCATCGGCCATGAAGTCGTACCCGGCTGCGTAGGCCTGGGATGGATCGAGGGTGCCGTCGTTCGCCACGTAGGTGTCGATCGCACTGCCGATCTCGGTCGGCGTCTCGACGAGTCGGCCCACCGACGAGTACTGGTCGAACGGCACATCGCTGGCCCAGGCCGGATTGAACGGGTCGTTGTTGTTCCAGCCCGCGTACGGATCGTCGGTCCGCATGTACCCGAGGTCGAGGCTCTCGCCCATCGGCCCGTCACCGAAACGGCTCGCGTACGAGCTCTCGTTCGCGGTCGTCGTCGGGTCGAGGAGCCGACCCATCGGCACCATGTCATCCCCACCCACGACGATGACCTTCCCGCCCGAGTACGCAACGGTCTGGCCGTCCACGATCTCCGCGTCGCTCCAGAATGCGGGCCGTCGCTGCGCAGCCTCTGCGATGAGGTGCTGCGCACCCCGCACGACCTCGTTGGCGAGCTCGGGGTCGCATGGGTTCGCGTCCCACGCGGCGTACTGGTCCGCCAGCAACGCATCGAGCGGGAGCAGCTCTCCGCGCACCTCGCTGCGAGCCGCGAACGTCTCGAGCTTGGCTCGGAGGGCATTCGCGGCGGTCTGGCCGTAGCGGTCGCCCATGCGCCGCTGGTTCCAGAGGATGATCGTGTGCAGGTCGGACCGCAGCGCCGTGAGGTCCGGCGGCGTGCCGGTCGCTCCACCGCTGCGCGAGTAGGCCGGACAAGCAGGAGCTACCGGTTGAGCGTCGACCCGAACCCGCAGGACGTACGGCTTCTCGCTCGTGATGCCGTCGTAGGAACTGACTTGGATCAGCCGCGGCGAGATGACCTGCGCCGCCTCGGTCGCGGAGCCGCGGGAGCTCGCGATGGCGAGCGGCGTGGCATCACCGATGAGCGGCACATCGTCGGTCGGTTCCGGTGCGACCTGCTCCACCGTGGCAGATCCGTCCGCGGTCGAGTCGACGATCGGCGCCTGGGCGACGGTCCGGTCGACGACCCCCGAGGGCTTCGGCGGCCCGTAGAGGACCAGGTCACCATCACCAGCCAAGTGGCTGAGACGCACCGAGACGACCGACTGCGCCGTCGGCGGGTTGAAGGTGTAGAGGTCGACGTCGGTGCGATCGCCGATGTAACCGAGGCGGAGGCTGTCGGTGACCGCCTCCGTGGCCGTCACCCGGGTGCCGCCGGCATCGGAAGCGTCGGAGACCGTGTACTCGATCGGATCAGATGCACCCGTCACCTGGCCGATACGCACCTGCGCCCCGTTGCCGGTGAACGTGCCGAGACGGATGCCGGGTCGCGCGTCGAACTCGAGCGAGTAGTCGGTGCTCGGGTCGATCCCCCGGACCAACCAGGTGAGTCGGGTCCGGTCCGCGAGGTACTCGACCACCGGGTCGACGATCGGAGCTGCCCCCGGGAGGGTGGCCGAGCCCGCCGCGTAGCGGGTGCGGGCCGGCAGCTCCGCGACCACGCGCGCCTCGAACGGGCCGACACCATCGTTCACCCGGACATTCACCGAGTAGTGGATGAGCGGCGATCCAGAGGCTGCGAAGTCCACGAGGCCCGCGGACTCGACGTCGATGTCCTCCCACGGGAAGTCGGCCGCCTCGAGGGTCGCGACCGAGAGGTCGTTGATGTCGACGTCGGCCGGGAGCAACGACGCGATCTCATCCAGCGTCGCGTCGGAACCGTCGAGGAAGTACGTCAGGTCCTTGAGGTGAGCATCCGGCTGCAGGCTGCCCGCGGTCCGGGCGGTACCGAGGGTCGCTCCGGACGCCGAGCAGTCGAAGGAGGCGATGTCGCACGTGACGAGTCCATCGAGGTCACCTCGGAGCGTCGCGATCGAGGGCAGCGGGGTGGCCCGGAGTGCGGCCGACGCACCGAGCGCCGCATCGAGAGTCAGGTTGCCGATCCGCGCGACCCGCATGCCGAGGTCTGCGAGGTACGCGGACAGGATCGGCGCTGACGCGGAGCGCAGTCGCGTCAGGTTGGCCGCAATTGGCGGTCGCCGGAGGGTCGGGTTGTCATCGAGGATCCCGGCCGCCACGGGGTTGAAGTCCAACTCGAGCATGGTCGTGCCACTCGTCGCCGTCACGCCGAGCGCCGCACAGTTCGTCGCGCCGGCAGCCAGCTGGTTGAACTTCGTGCACCAGGTCTGCCCGTCGCCATAGACGAGGGGCTGAACCGGCGTCGCGCCGAGTTGCAGACCGGCCACGCTCGCGGCGGCCAGCGGTGACCCGTCGCGGGAGATCGCTCCGATGCCGACCTTGCGGAGGTCGTGAGTACTGCTGAGCGCGGTCCCGACGAGCAGGTCGAGCACCTGGCCGAAGGTGATCGAGTTGGTCGGGCGACCGGCCAGGGAGGTGCCGACCAGCAGTTCCTCCCAGGAGTCCTTCGTCGTCCCCAGCGGCGCCACGAGCACCGGGATGTCGCTCAACGCGATCGCGCGAACAGAGGTCACCCCGGCCAGCCGACCGGCCACGCGGTTGAGCGGCGCATCGAGGAGGTTCGGCGGGTAGCCGCCAGAAGTCTTGCGCTGACCCGAGCCCGAGTACTTCCGCTGCCCGGTGCCCGAGGTGCGCCGTACCCCGCTGCCTGCGTGACGCTGCATCCCCGAGGTCTTGTAGCGCCCGGCCGCGTTGACGAGGTCCGGACGCAGGGTGCGAAGACGGTCCGTGGAGATCGAGGCGAGCGGCACTTCGGAGGCGCCCGGTCCGGTGAGCCAGGCGTCCGGCGTCATCGACACCGTGATCGACTGGGGAACGCCCTGGACGATGTTGGTCTGGAAGATGTCGTTCCGACCGTTGGTGTCCCCGCTCACGAGGTTGGCCGAGAACGTCTCGAACGCGATGAAGTTCCCGTTGCGGCTCATCGCGGCCCGGTTCGCGCCGGCCCCGTCCTCGGCTGCTCCGGTGGTCTGGTGCACGCTGACGACGGTCAGCGCGCCGGCGGGATCGCGGACGACGACCGACTGGACGATCGGACCGCTGGGCTTCTGGACCCAGCCGCGGAAGGAGACCCACTGTCCGTCTGCGCTGATCGCCGGGTTATCCCCGATACGCACGTTGGGGTTCGACGAGTCGCTCACCAGCGTCGTCGACGTGGCGCCGATCCCGGGCTCGTCGAACACGCCGTCCTCGTCCACGTCCCGATCGCGCAGGAACACGTCGGTCGACCGACACGACACGCAGAACTCCGAGTCGCCGCCTGCCAGGTCGGTCGCGGGTGATGCGAAGACGACGTAGCGGCCGTCGAAACTCATGTCGACGTGCGACTCCGCACTGTCGTTCGCAGGTGAGCCCGCGGCGGTCTGATCCTGGAGCGTCGTGGCCACCGCGCCGGGTTCGTCGAGGACGCCGTCGGCGTCGGTGTCGCGGTCACGGGTGTAGAGGTGCCGACGGCCGTCCGCCACACCGCTGACGAGGTTCGTCGCGACCGAGAGGAACGTCACGAATCGGCCGCCGTCGCTCACCACCGGGTAGTAGGAGTTCGCGTTACCCCGGACGTCGGCGCTGCTCGCACTCACGAGGGCGAGGTTCGTGGTCCCCGGTTCGTCGAACACGCCGTTGCCGTCGACATCCCGGTCGTACACCACGATGTCCTGGCGGTAGCTCTGGCTCCCGCCGGAGAGCACGCTCCAGTCGGCCGTGAAGGTGACGAAGCGCCCGTCGTTCGAGAGGTCGGCGTGGACGTTGTGCATACCGGGGCTATCCGCCGGTGATCCGCCTCCACCCCGGGCCTGCATCGCCGCACCGAGTTGGTCGAAGACGGCGCTCACGCTGACCGGCACCGTTGCGGTGCCACCCTCTTCGTCGAACGTTCCGTTGCCGTCGGTGTCCCGATCCCGGATGAACACGTTCGTGTTGAAACTGTTCCCACCGGGATCCCGTGGCGGGATCCCGAGCGTCACCGAGTTCGAGAGGAACAGGACGAAGCGGCCGTCGAAGCTGATGTCCGCGATCCTGGATTCCATGCCCGCCGAGAAGCCACTGACCCTCAGCGGGCACTTGAGTTCGCCCCCATCACTCGTCAGGCTCACCCGGCTCGTGCGCCCGAGGACGGTGTCGCGTACGTACGCGTCGTACACGCCCCAGTGGGTGGAGGAGTCGTCGTTGCAGTTGCCGTTCGCCTTGTCCGGCACGACGTCGTCCATCTTCGACGAGAAGCCCACGAAGCGACCATCGCCGGACGCGACGACGTCGATGGTGGCCCCACTCGGCGCAATCGTCGGCCCCGTCGAGAGCTGCGCTCCCGAGTCGCGCAGGCTGACCCGGGTCGTGGACGCGATCTGCACGCTCGCATCGGCCACCGCGGGCCGGGCCGCTTGGACCGCCACCGTCGAGACGCCCGAGGCCGCCAGAGCAACGACGATCGCGATGCCACGCCGCGCCACGCCCCGCCCCCGCGAACGTCCCATCCCCTGGCTCCTCCCCACCGGCTCGCGCAGACTGCGCGAAACGGGCAGCGAGCGAATCGTAAGGCCACGTTGGGTGGTCAACAACCCCGGGTCCTGCGCTCCGCTCTCGCGTTGAGCGCGCGTTGCCTGAAGGGCCGGGTTGGCGAGTCCACCGTCTCGTCGTCCCGGCGAGCGATCGTGGCCCGGATCGTGTCGGTCGTCCGGCGGCACACACCTTCGGTGGTCCGCCGGACGACCGACACCGACCGGCCCTAGCCCGAGGCCGGGTAGATCGTGCCCGTGCCGTTGGCTCGGGTGAGCACCACCCCGGAACCCGTCACCTCCGAGAGCTGCACCCGGAACGTGGCCGGGGTCCCGTGGTACTTCGGCCAGATCGGCACGGAGACCGCAGCGACCGTGCGACCGGGCCGGATGGTGATCGTGCCGGACACCCGTCCGCCGTAATCACCACCATCCGTTGCGCGGAGTGAGAAGTCCGCGCTCCCGGGTACCAGCGTGAACTTGACCGTGACGGTCTCGGTTGCGGGTCGGGCGAGCGCGACCGGCAACTGCACCGTGACCTTGCCGACCTCGAAGGCCGACACCTGGACGTCGCCGACGCCGAGCGAGTTGAGCGCCTGATCGTCGTCGTCGATGATCGTCCCGATCCCGACGTCCCGGCCGATCGACGCGTCACCGCTGCTGCCGCTCATTCCGGTGAACCGGATCCGGAACGTCTCGTCATCCTCGGGATCGGTGTCACCCGAGATCCGGACGGCCACGAACTTCACGGCCGGCGTGAGGCCGGTGCGCGGGTTCGGGGCGAAGGTGAGGCGTCCACTGCGCCCGCCGCGATCGATCACGTCGACGCCGGGTGCGGCCACGGCCGCTCCCGTGGCGTCGAGGCCCTCGATGACGTAGTCGACCCGCACTGCGGTCGGCGACGGGTGCGACAACGTGACCGGGAACTTCACGATCCGGGATCCGGCATCGCCCTCGATGACGGAGACGTCACCGGCCGAGACCGTCGGGCACGACAGGCGCAGGTCGAGGTCGGTGACCGGCGGCGGGATCGGCAGCACCGCCGACTCCACGTAGTCCGCGGTCCAGTCCGGGGCGGTGCAGCCGGGCTTCTCGGCCCGGACCTTGTAGAAGCCGGGGATGACGTCCCAGCCGAAGTGGCCGATGCCGTCGGTGAGGTCCGGGTTGGTGCGGTTCGACGGCGACATGATCGGACTGCCGTCCGGCACCGCCACGAACGGTCCCGACGGGTCGTCCGCGCGGTAGAGGGTCACCGTCGCCCCGACGATCGGGTCCCCCTCGACCGTCCGCACCTCTCCACTCGGATCGATGTAGACGTTGAACGAACCGTTGACGTCCGGCTGATCCGGGTAATCGAAGTTCCACGTGATCGTCCCGTCACCGTGGTGCGGGTACGGCGCCGCGAAGGTCGCCGTCCACTCACCCGGCGACGTCTCGACGAGGTTCACCGTCTCCGAGTACCCATCCGGCAGTGTGAACGTCGCGGTCGCCGAGGTGGCCCCCGACGGCGACGGGATCCGAACGGTGATCGCGTCCTGCCAGTACGTGGTCGGCGAGCCCTCCGTCGCCGTGCCCCTACTCGCGGTGTCCACCACGACGCCCGGCGGGATCGGCTGCGGAGCGGCCAAGGTGACCACCACCCCTGTCACCGACCCGCCCGAGACGGACACAGACGGTCCGGTCTGCGCGAAGTACCCGGTCGCCTCCGCGGTGACCGACCAGTCGCCGTCGTACACCGTCAACGAGAACGAACCATCGGCCGCTGAGGATCCGACCGCACAATTCCAGGTCCCACCCTCACAAGCCGACACGAACGCACCCGCGATCGGCGTCCCAGCGGCTGCCGACCGCACCGTCCCCGAGAGGGTTCGCAACGCGGAGGCGGAGACCGAGACATCGATACCGCTCTGGTCCGCGCCAGCCACCGTCACCGGCACGGCGACCGCAGAGATCGTCAGCGAACCCCCCGTGAACGGGATCTCGATCTCCGCTCGGATGGTCCAGACCCCGTCCTCCATCCTCGCGAACGAGTAGGAACCTGTCTGGTCGAGCTGGCTGTACCGGCAGATGGACTGGTCACCCACGATCTCTCCGTCGCGACACGCGCGCACGAAGCCCGCGGCCCCCGTCGGCTGACCCGCCGCGTCGAGCACTCGCCCGCTGACAATGTGGCGGTACAACCCGATGAAGGTCACATCGACGACGGTCACGTCCAACCCGGTCACATGGATCGGCCCGAGATGCACTGGATCCGCATCGAGGGACAGCGGCGGGTACGCGTGCAACTCCCAATCGCCCTCCTCAACCGGGAGTTCGAACGTACCGGCTGCACCAGACCTGACCAAGTTGATGCAGCGGCCACCGCCACCGGCAACGGCCTGACACGCAATGATCGAAGCCAAGCTCACGGCCTCTCCGACGCTGGTCCTCGCCGTACCCGTGATCCCGAAGTTGGGCTGGTTCGACTGGCCGAGGGTGAAGTCCACATCGAAGATCTCTGAGCCCGCGACCGTGACCAGCAATTGCGAACTGAAGTCAACGGTGTTGGAGGCGCTCACCTCCCAATCGCCACTCGTTACGTCCATGCTGTAGAACCCGTAGGCGTCGGTCCATGCCTCCCGTGAGCAGTCCTGGGCAAGACCGTTGACCACCTCGCATGCGGCTACGACCGCAAACGGCACCGGTGCACCGTTCGGCGCTCGCACGCGACCGGAGATTCGCGGCACTTCCAGGACCGCACCCGGCGACACCCGCTGCACGCGGTCATTCCCGGTGTCCGCCACGTAGACGTTCCCCGCCGCGTCCACCGATACGGCCCAAGGGTACGAGAGTTGGTCGGATGCAGCACCGGCCCCATTGCCGCCCGCGACCGTCACGCCATGGGTCGCACCGGGCCCCCACTTCTGGACTCGATGGTTGTAATCGTCCGAGACGTACACGTTCCCGGCCGCATCCACCGCAATGCCCTGGGCGTTCGCGAACTGGTAAGCGCTGCTCCCGATCCCGTTGCCACCTGCCACCGTGACACCCGACACCGCACCCGGCGCGTACCGCTGCACGCGAGGGCTAGAACCAACTTCTTCCAGCAGGTAGATGGTCCCGGCCCCCGTCACCGCGAGATCGAGCACCGCCACGCCCGGAGTAGCACCGAGGACCTGCACACCCGACACTGCACCCGGCGCCCACCGCTGCACGCCGCCGGTAATGCCGGAGACGTACAGGTTCCCGGCCGCATCCAGAGCGATGTCTACCCAGTCGAAGCCGCTCGACGATGCAACCGTCACGCCAACCGTTTCGCCCGGAGACCAACGTTGCACTCGTTGGTTGCACCTGTCGGCGACGTAGAGGCTCCCTGCTGCATCCACAGCAACATCCCCGAGACACCACTCGCCCACGCTGCCACCCGACCCGGTGCCTTCCACGACCGTCACGCCCGACCCCGCACCCGGCGCCCACCGCTGCACGCGGTCATTGTGCAAGTCCGCGATGTACACATTCCCGGCCGCATCCACCGCAACGCTCTCAGGAAAATCGAGCTGATCCGATGCTGCGCCCGGTCCGTTCCCCCCGGCGACCGTAACCGCGGTCGTCGCGGCTACGGCCGGCGGTGCCAACGCGCTCAGGCCCATGGTCGCGAGCACGACGGAGACGATCCCCGCGATGCTGCGCAACCACGTGAACGGGCGGTAGGCGGAACGAGTCGTGTGCATGGTGGTGCTCCCCTAGTGGATGAACACCGGCACCATGACAGACGTCGGTCAACAGCCGATCAACGCCTCCGGGCGGGAGCGCCCGACGCAGGGTCGATCACCCCGCAGGCAGCACCGGGGGGCAGTCGAGGGGGTCGAGCCGGTCGCCGTCGGCGTGGCCCCGTTGGGTGCGCCGCACCGGCATGCCGGGCCGGAACCGGTACCGCACGTCGTCGCCGCAGTAGCGCAGGGAGATCGCCCGTCGCCGTCGGGTGGCGTGCGTGTTCGCCGGCGACCCGTGGATGGTCCGGTAGTGGTGCACCGCGACGTCGCCGGGACCGAGTTCGCTCCCGACCACGAGGTCCCGCAGCGCGGCGTCGCCGTGCACGTCGGGCACCGACTCGCCCTCGGTGCCCGGGATGTCGTCGGCGATGGTGAAGAGGTTCGGTCGGAACTCGCGGTCCCACCGGTGCGAACCGCGCACGTACTCGAGCGCGCCGCTCGATGCGTCGACCTCGTCGAGGGGAACCCAGAGCGTGCAGGCCTGCTCCCCGGAGATGTGGAAGTACGCGGCGTCGGTGTGGAACTCGGTGCGGAAGGGCGCACCCGGTTCCTTCACGAGGATGCTGTCCTCGTAGAGGTTGATCGCGGTGCTGGCGAGCAGCCGCGCGGCGATGGCACCCATCGCCGGGTCGAGGGAGAACGCGGCGAAGGCTGGGTCGGCCCGCCAGTGGTCGACCCCCGCCCGGAACGGCGGCTGCTCGCCGAGGCCCGCGAACGCACCGACGTCGGCGGTCTCGGGCGCTCCGAGCGCCCGGTCGACCGGATCGGCCATCCCGAGCACGACGGCCGGATCGAGGATCCCCCGCAGCACGACGAACCCGTCACGATCGAACGCCGCAACCTCGTCGGCGGTGACCTCGCGGCGGGCGAACCCCTCGATCGCAGCCATCGGCCCGACGGTAGCGGGGGCGCCGGATGATCGGCAATAGTGGACGACCGCATCCGAGGGCGTCCGATCCGGGGGAAGGGCCAGTGCGCGAGGTTCGCATCGATGACCTGCGCACCCCGCGCCGCGATGCCGACGAGCAGGCGTTCCACGAGATGGCGCTCGCCATGGTCGTCGACCTCGATCCGGACGCGCTCGTGGCCCGCGCCCGGCGCGACACCGGCCTCGACGACCTCGGCGACCCGACGCTCCCCGATCGGCTCGCCGCGCAGGTCGCCGCCGTCGAGGCGGACACCGGCCTGACCGGACTCGGTCGGTGGATCATCCGAGAACGCCTGCTCGGGCTGCTGCGGGCGCGACTGCGGTTCGAGGACTTCACCCGGCGCCACCCCGAGGCGCTCGAGGTCGAGCTCGAGCCACCGATCGTCGTCGTGGGTCTCCCCCGTTCGGGGACGACCCACCTCGTCAACCTCCTGGCCGCCGACCGACGCCTGCGGTCGATGCCGTGGTGGGAGGTCGCCGAACCGATCCCGGTGCTCGGCGACGGTCCGGGGGCCGACGGGCTGGACCCCCGCTACCTCCGGTCGATGCGCCAGTGGGAGGCGACCCAGCGGGTCTCCCCGCTCACCGCACTCATGCACGACCGTCCGCCCTGGTCGATCGAGGAGGACTGCGAACTCGTCGACCTCGACCTCTGCGGGTACTCGCTCGAGTGGCACGCGCGGATCCCTGCGTGGCGGGACCACTACCTCGCCCTCGACCAGTACCAGCACTACGCGTTCCTGCGCCGCGAGATGCAGGTGCTCTCGTACCTGCGCGGACCGCGCCGCTGGGTCCTCAAGACCCCGCAGCACCTCGAGTGGCTCGGCCCGCTCATGGCCACCTTCCCCGACGCGACCGTCGCGTTCACCCTGCGCGATCCGGTGGCCGTGCTGCAGTCGGCCATCACGATGCTCGCCTACGGCGACCGGAACCGCCGGGTCGAGATCGACGCGGACGGGCTGGCCGCCTACTGGGTTGACCGCATCGAACGCTTGCTCCGAGCCGCCGTGCGGGACGCGCACCTCATCCCCACCGACCAGCGGGTCGACGTGGAGTTCCACGAGTTCATGCGCGACGACCTCGCCATGGCCGACCGGATCCTCGGCACCGCCGGACTCGACGTGCCCGAGGAGGTCCGTTCGGCCCTGCGCACCTACCTCGCCGGCAACCCGCGGGGCAAGGACGGGCGCATCGTCTACGACCTGCGGGCCGACTTCGGGCTGGAACCGGACGCGCTGCGCGAGCGGTTCGCCTTCTACCTCGACGCGTTCCCGCAGATCGTCGCGGAGGTGCACTGATGGCCGGTATCCACCGCCGCCGACCGGGGGCCGCCTCGATGGCTCCGGCCGACGGATCCCCGGCACGGCGCATCGCGGACGGCACCTGGATGTCGAGCGGACTCTCGAACTCGTACCTGCTCGCGACCGATGCCGGCCGGGTCGTCATCAACACCGGCATGGGGTTCGAGGGTCCGTTGCACCGGGCCGCCTACGACGCGGTCGATCCGTCACCGACCCACACGATCATCCTCACCCAGGGTCACTACGACCACGTGGGCGGGGTCGACACCTTCGCGGAGTCGGCCACCGAGATCGTGATGCAGGCGCACTACGGCACCTGGCGGGCCGACAACGAACGGCTCGAGACCTTCCGGTCCCGCAACGCCGTGTTCGCGTGGATCGACGCGATCCTCGCCGCGATGGAGCACGCCCGCTCGCTCGGCGCGGGCGCGGTGGCCCAGTCGCGACCCGTGCCCACGCGCACCTTCGCCGACACCCTCGCACTCAGCATCGGAGGTCGTGAACTCACGCTGCTGTCCGTGCCCGGGGGCGAGACGACCGACTCCCTCGTGGTGTGGTCGCCCGACGACCGGACCCTGTTCAGCGGCAACCTCTTCGGTCCGCTCTTCGGCCACGTGCCGAACCTCGTGACGATCCGCGGCGACCGCTACCGCGATCCGCTCGCCTACGTCGCGTCGCTCGAACGGGTGCTCGACCTCGCACCGGAGCGCCTCGTCACCGGCCACTTCGATCCGATCGATGGATCGGATCTCATCGCCGAGGAGATCGTGGCGATGCGTGACGCGATGGTGTGGGTCCATGACCGCACGGTCGACGGCATGAACGCGGGGGCCGACGTGCACACGCTCATGCGCGAGGTGCGCGTGCCCGAGCACCTCGACGTCGGCGAGGGATACGGCCGCACCGCATGGAACGTGCGGGCCATCTGGGAGCAGTACGCGGGCTGGTTCCACCACCGCTCCACCACCG
>JBJTQX010000018.1:0-3572 GCA_046075855.1 Actinomycetes bacterium | reverse complement strand
ACCGCGTGGAGTCCGGTGCGGGCCCTCCACACCCGGGCGTTCGCCCCGGCTCGGGTGACGCCGTTCGCGTCGAGCGAGGCGAGCATCGCGTCGTAGGCGACCCGGCTGTGGTCGGGACGGGCGTCCCGCACCCCCTCGGCGATGGCGTTCGCGAAGCCCGTCGCTGCGAAATCCGCCTCGAGCACGAGCAACCGCATCGTCACGCCTCCCGACCGACGTATCCCTGCACCGCCGGGCGCGTCCTCGCCCCCGGTGGCCGCTCGCGCGGCTCGGATCGAGCGTGCCGGATCGGGACCGAACGCACCAAGGGCCGAGGGTCACCGCGAACGGGACGTTCGTCCCGAGTCGCCGGCTCAGTCGACCTGGTGCTCCCGGTGCTCGGCGAGGCGCGCCGCATAGACCGCGGCCTGGGTGCGCCGCTCCATGCCGAGCTTGGCCAGCAGGTTCGAGACGTAGTTCTTCACCGTCTTCTCGGCGAGGTGCACCCGCTCCGCGATCTGGCGGTTCGTGAGTCCCTCCGCGATGAGCTCGAGGATGTTGCGCTCCTGCGGGGTGAGGTGCGCGAGTCGCTCGTCCTCCTCGTTGCCGCGACGCAGGCGCTCGAGCACCTGGGTCGTGATCGCGGGATCGAGGAGCGACTGGCCCCGAGCCACCTGCCGGATGGCCGCCACGAGATCGGTGCCGCGCACCTGCTTGAGGAGGTAGCCGGCCGCCCCGGCCATGATCGCCTGGAACAGCGCTTCGTCATCCGAGAACGAGGTGAGCATGAGGCATCGGATCTCGGGGTGGCGCGACCGGACCTCGCGACACACCTCCACGCCGTTGCCATCGGGGAGCCGGACGTCGAGCACCGCAACATCCGGGCGTGTCGGTGGGATGCGGGCCAGCGCGTCGGTCGCGGTCCCGGCCTCCCCCACCACGTGCAGGTCGTCCTCGGCCTCGAGCAACTCGCGCAGGCCTCGCCGGACGATCTCGTGGTCATCGAGCAGGAACACGCGCGTTGCCACCGGCTCCGTCGCTTCCGTTCCTTCGGCACCCATACCCGCGACTCCCTAAGATCGACGGTCGATGAGCGATCATCATGCCGCAGAATCCGCCGAGCGTCAGGGGCGCCTGCTCGACGCGGTGCGCGCGGTGTCCTCGGGCCTGTCGCTCCCGGAGACGCTGCGCCGCATCGTCGCCGCGGCGCGCGAACTCGCGGGTGCCCGGTACGCGGCACTTGGGGTGATTGGTCCCGATGGCGCGCTGTCCGACTTCATCAGCGACGGGATCGGACCCGACGAGATCCAGGCGATCGGCCACCTCCCCGAGGGTCACGGGCTCCTCGGGGTGCTCATCCACGAACCCCGACCGCTGCGGTTGCCCGAGATCGGCGCGGACCCGAGGTCGTACGGATTCCCCGCAGGACATCCGCCGATGCACTCCTTCCTCGGCGTTCCCGTCCTCGTGCGAGATCGAGTGTTCGGGAACCTCTACCTGACCGAGAAGGTGGACGGCCCGGTCTTCGCCGACGACGACGAGGCCCTCGTCGTCGCGCTCGCCGGGCAGGCCGGGATCGCCATCGAGAACGCACGGCTGCGGGAGGAGGTCGCGGACCGGGCCCTCGTCGAGGAGCGCGACCGCATCGCCCGCGATCTCCACGACACGGTCATCCAACGGCTCTTCGCCACCGGCATGCGCCTGCAGTCCACGGTGCGCCTCGTCGACGGCGATGCGGCCGAACGCATCGAGGCCGCGATCGGCGAGCTCGACGCGACGATCCGGGACATCCGCGGCAGCATCTTCGCCCTCCAGCACGACGCCGACGCCTCGCTCCACGCCGATCTCCGTGCCCTCATGGCCGAGCTCGCGCCAGCCCTCGGGTTCACACCCCACCTCGTCGTCGAGGGGCCCATCGACTCCATCGTGCCGAAGCCGCTGGCTGAGCAGCTCCTGGCCTCGGCCCGCGAGGCGCTCACGAACGTTGCGAAGCACGCCCGCGCCAGCACCGCCGAGGTGCTCGTCGTCGCGGGCGGCGATCTGGCGCTACGGGTTTCCGACGATGGCGAGGGCATCGTGGGCACGCCCGAGGCCGGCCACGGGAACGGGATCCGCAACCTGCGGCACCGGGCCGAGACCCTCGGCGGCACCTGCCGGGTGGCCGAGCAGCCGGGCGGCGGCGTCGTCGTCGACTGGCGGGTCCCGCTCTCCGACTGACCCCGGGACCTTCGGCCCTACCGGAGACCCCGCGAACCGGTCACGGTCACCCGGATCACCATGTTCCTCTACGACTTCACCGTCATCGACGCCCCCGTCGACCTGGTCGCGCGCGCCCTCGATGCGGACGCGCCCGGGCTCCTGCGGAACGCCGCGGTCGCGGCGGGTGGCGCCGATCCCAGCGTGCCCGTCGTCGGTGCCCGCCGGGACCGGGCGGAGGGGCTCGTGCTCCCGGTGGTCTGGGAGGGCACCGGGTGGCCCGGGGCCTTCGTGCACCTCGAGGGCGAGCTCGAGGCGGCCCCCATCGACGCGGCGCGCACCCACCTCAGCGTGAGCGCCTCGGTCGAGCGGCCCGAAACGATCACCGAGTCGCGGGCGGAGATCCAGCGCCGCCGCCTCGAGACGGAGCGGGTCGTGCGGGCATTCGTCACCGCGCTCGGCCTCGGGATCCTCACGGCCGCCACCGGCTGAGGCTCGCCGTCCGGGTCGCACCGGTGCGGCGGAAGGTGCCCTCCGACCGGGCGATTCGGGACCTTCGCCCCGTCGCGGGCGGGGCCTCGCCACGCGACGATCCCGCGGCACAGGACCGCGATCGACCCATGGAGGAACGGTGGCCATCTCCCGCGAGGACGGCAAGGCACTCGGATTCGGCGCGTGGGTGTTCGCCCTCTTCGCCGTGCTCTTCGCCTTCGGCGCGTTCTGGGTGGCTGCAGCCGCGCTCGGCCGGAGCAACGACGCACGGACCGACGCCGCCAAGGCCAACGCACCGAAGGTGATCGAGACCGAGTTCGCGCTCGACCCCAACGTGGTGAGCGCGACCGTCGACGGCCAGATCGTCGCCGTGAACAGCGGGAAGATCGTGCACAACCTGGCGATCGAGGGCGCCGACAACTCGACGAGCGACATCGAGCCCGGGAAGTCCGCGCTCCTCAGCCTCGAGGGACTCGAGGAGGGCACCTACACGATGTACTGCAAGATCCCGGGCCATGCGGGTTCCGGGATGAAGGGAACGGTGACCATCGGGAAGGGCGGAATGGCGTCCGGGACCGGCGCCGCGCAGGAGGCCGCGCTCCGCGAGCAGAACGCTCGGGACGACCGATCCAACCTCGACGCGGTGACCGCGTACGTCGACCAACTCGAGAACGGCCCGAACACCGAGGGCATCGGCAACCAGCCGCTCGCCCCCGAGGTGCTCCCCGACGGGACGAAGGAGTTCACGCTCACCGCCAAGATCGTCGACTGGCAGGTCGCGCCCGGCCAGACCGTGCGCGCCTGGACCTACAACGGCATGGTGCCCGGTCCCATGATCCGGGTGGACCCCGGGGACCGGGTGCGGGTGACCCTGCGGAACGAGCTGCCGCAGAGCACCGAGATCC
>JBJTQX010000017.1:0-15868 GCA_046075855.1 Actinomycetes bacterium | reverse complement strand
CGACCTCGCGGGACGCTACGTTCTCGCCGCCGGTGACGATGATGTCCTTCTTGCGGTCCACCACGGTGAGGTAGCCGTCCGGGTCAAGGCGCCCGAGGTCGCCGGTGCGCAGCCAGCCGTCGACGATGGTGGTGGCGGTCGCCTCGGGGTCCTCCCAGTATCCGGCGAACACCTGCGGCCCGTGCACCGCGATCTCGCCGACCTCGCCGGTCGCGACGTCGACCATCGCGTCGTCGACGATGCGCACGGCTGCGAGTGGGCCGGGTCGGCCGGCCGCCGTGAGCAGATCGGCGCGCGCCTCGAGCCCGCGGCGGTGGTCGGCCCCGCTGAGGAAGACCGCGTTGCCCCCGAGTTCGGTCATGCCGTAGCCCTGCGCGAACTCGCAGCTCCATCGGTGCATGGCGCGTCGGAGCACCTCGGGCGGGATGGAGGCCGAGCCGTAGGCGATCTGCCGGAGCGTCGCGAGCGCGGTGGCCGTCGCACCCGGGTGCTCGAGCAGCGAGGAGACCATGGTCGGCGCGAGTGAGGTGTTGGTCACCCGGTGCTCGACGGTGAGGGCGAGGAACTCATCCGCGTCGAAGCGCCGGACCAGCACGACCGGTCGGCCGTGCAGGTGCATCACGAGGAGGTTGTACCCGGCCACGTGGCAGAGCGCGAAGGCCAGGAGGTACACGTCGTCCTCGGCCACCGGCCGGCCGAGCCCGGTGTTCCTCGCGGCGGCGACCAGCGCTCGGTGGGGGAGCATGGCGCCCTTCGCCGCGCCCGTCGTGCCGCTCGTCGACATCACCCACGCAGTGTCCTCCGGGTCGGGTTCGGGGAGGTCCACCTCGGCGGGCGCGGCGGCGACGAACGCGTCGTAGGTGGTCCGACCCGTCACCCCCGGTCCGATCTCGACGATGGCCGGTCGGGCGACGTCGGGCAGGTGCGGCTCGAGCGCGTCGAGCAGCGCGGCCTCGCCGATGATCGCGGTCACGCCCGTGCGCTCGGTCATCCCGGCCCACTCACGGGGGTGGAGTCGGTAGTTGAGGGGTACGAGCACGCGACCGGCCCGGGGGATCGCGTAGTACGCGTCGGCGAACTCCAGCGTGTTCTCGGAGAGCACGGCGACGCGGGCGCCGGGCGGTGTCGTCGCGGCGACGGCGCGCGCGAGCGCGTCGACGCGGGTCGCCAACTCCGCGAACGTGACCGTGCGGCCGTCGACGAGGATCGCCGGGTCGCCGGGTCGGCGGGCGACCGCGAGGTCGAGGATGTCGTGCAGCCGCACGGGCCGGCCTAGCGAGCGGCTTCGACCGAGAAGGACACGCCCGGTTGCCCGGCGGCGAACTCGGGGGTGAGGTAGGCGCCGTAGGCCGGCTCGTCGCCGAGCAGCGCGAGCAGGAACGAGACCGCGTACTCGTCGATGAGGCGCTGGGCCCGGGCGTTGGGCATGAGCCCGGGCGCGCAGCCCTGCTTCGCGTACTCCTTCACCGTGTCCACGAGGATCTTGGGTGCGTTCGGCAGGTCGTCCTCGAGGGTCAGGTACCAGCAGACGTCGTCGAACGAGTGGTGCGCCGCGTTCTCGAGGTCGATGCGGTACAGCGGCCGGGCGGGGACGAGCTCGGAGACCCGATCCACGTTGCGGTCGATGGGCGTGGTGCGGTCCTTCGTCCCGCTGATGACCATGGTGGGCACCCGCAGCCGCCGCAGCTCGGCGTCGGAGAGCGGGTCGAGGTACGGCGCCAGGCCGACCACTGCGCGGATGCGCGGATCCCCCGGGATCCCGCGGTGTCCGATCGGTGCGGCGAGCGACGTGAATCCGCCGAAGGAGTGGCCGACGATGCCGATGCGCTCGGGGTCGATGGCCCCGGTGAGCAGGTCGCCCGACGCCGCGTTGCGCGCGAGTGCCTCGCCGATGACCGTGCGCACATCGGCCAGCCGGTTCACCTCGTTCTGCGCGCTCGGCACGGTGGTGCCGGCCGCCGCGTCGATCGCGGTGTTGCCGGCGTGGTCGGGGGCGATGACGACGAACCCGTGGCTGGCGAGCACCTCGGTGAGGAACGAGGACACGAAGCGCAGGCCCCCGGAGCCGTGCGAGTACACGACGAGGGGGAACGGCCCGTCGGTGGATACGGGCAGCCCGGAGCGCGCGAGGCGGGAGTCGAACTCGACGCCCGGGATCACCTGGTACCGGGAGGCGGGGGCGCCGCGGGACTGACCCCGGTCGGCCGGGTACAGCACATCGACGGTGAGGACGCGCTCGGGGTTGTCGGGGCTCGGGACCGAGATGGTCTCGCGACCGACCGCGTACGGACCGGGCCGGTACGGAACCGGCCCGGCGGCGCGGGCCGCCGCAGCCGCGTCGGCGGTGCCGCCGCCGTCCGAGCCCCCGCACGCCGCCAACGCGACGGTGGCCAGCACGGCGAGCAGGCTGGTGACGATGCGGAGCCGACGGTGGTGCACGGGACCCTCCTCGGAACGGACCGCCGCAGGCTAGGGCCTCGCCCCGCCCGAGGTGGCACGCTGGCGCCGTGCACTACCTGCGGATCTGGAACGACGCGGCGGGCGAGAGCCACTTCGAGGAGGTGCGCCGGCCCGTGCGGGTGCAGGCGGCCGAGCCCGGGGTCGCCGCCCTCCACCTCGCCGATCCGGTGCCGGTGGACCGGGTGCAGTTCCTCGAACTCGACGGAGATGCCCAGGATCCCGACTGGCACACCGCACCGCGCCGACAGTTCGTGGTGTTCCTCGACCGCGGCGTGCGCATCGAGGTGAGCGATGGGGAGGTGCGTCACCTCCCGCCGGGATCGGCGGTGCTCGTCGAGGACCTCGAGGGGCGCGGTCACGTGACGACCCACGATCCGGGCCCGGTGCGCGTGCTGCTCGTGCCGCTCGACCCGGCCTGAGGCGAGCTCCGCAGCTCAGTCGGTCGTGGTGAGCCGCTTGCGCAGCACGAGGTGCGCGTGGCCGGTCGGGTACCCCTCGGTGCGGCCGACCTCGGTGTACCCGCGACGTGCGTAGAACGCGACCGGCCCGAACGCGAACGTCTCGAGCACGACCTGCGTGCAGCCGTGGCGCCGGGCCTCGGCCTCGAACGCGGCCAGCAGCGATCCGCCCATGCCGCGCCCGCGCATCGATTCGTGCACCCACAGCAGGTCGACCTCGGCGGTGCCGCCCCAGCACCAACCGTGGATGCCGCCGTCGACCGCGCCGTGTTCGCTGCGTACGAGCGCGAGCAGGTCGCGGGCCTCGGGCAGATCGGCTGCCGCGAGGTTGTGCTCGCGGACGCGCTCGTAGAGGAACTCGACCGCGCTGCGGTCGGGTCGCTCCTCGAACTGGATCGCGTCCGGCGCCACGGCTCCCAGCATGGCCTAGCCTCGCTGCGTGGACCAGCGGTTCTGGGACGAGCGGTACGCGGGCGCCGATCTCGTGTGGACGGCCGAGGCGAACCGCTTCGTCGTCGACGAGGTGGCCGACCTCCCGCCGGGTCGGGCGGTGGACCTCGCAGCCGGCGAGTGCCGCAACGCGGTCTGGCTCGCCGAGCGCGGCTGGGAGGTCGACGCCGTCGACTTCTCCGCCGTCGGTCTGGCCAAGGGCGAGCGCCTCGCCGAGCACCGCGGGGTTGCGGCCCGGGTGCACCCGGTGGTGGCCGACCTCCTGACGTGGTCGGCGCCGGGCCGCTACGACCTCGTGCTCGTGGCCTACCTGCACCTGCCCGCCCCGGCCCGGGCCACCGTGTTCGGCGCAGCCGCGGCGGCCGTGGCGCGGGGCGGCACGCTCCTCGTCGTCGGCCACGACCTCGCCAACCTCACGGAGGGCCACGGGGGTCCGCAGGATCCTGCGGTCCTCACGACGGCCGCGGACCTCGTGGCGCACCTCGGGGACCTCACGGTGCTGCGGGCCGGCCCGGTCGAGCGCCGGGTCGAGACGCCCGACGGGCCGCGCACCGCCATCGACCACCTGCTGCGCGCCACGCGCACGGCCTAGCGTCGCCGTCCGTGGACCTCGACCTCGTCATCCGGGGCGGCCTCGTCGTCGACGGAACCGGCGCGCCGGCCCGCGTCGCCGACGTCTGCATCGCCGGCGATCGTGTCGTCGCGGTCGGGGAGGTCGACGGCCGTGCCGCCCGGGTCATCGACGCGACCGACCGGCTCGTCACGCCGGGGTTCGTCGACCTCCACACGCACCTCGACGCACAGGTCGCGTGGGACCCGATGCTCACCTCGTCCTGCTGGCACGGGGTCACGAGCGTGGTGCTCGGCAACTGCGGGGTGACCTTCGCGCCGGTGCGCCCCGGCGACCGTGCGTACCTCGCCGAGATGATGGAGTCGGTCGAGGACATCCCGGCCCGCAGCATCCTCGACGGGTTGCCGTGGTCGTGGGAGACCTACGGCGAGTACCTCGACGCGCTCGAGGTGATGCCGAAGGGCATCAACCTCGGCGGGCTCGTCGGCCACTGTGCGGTGCGGTACCACGCGATGGGGGACCGCAGCCTGAGCCTCGAACCGGGCGCGCCGCCGACCGAGGCCGACCTCGCGGCCATGCGGGCGCTCGTCGACGAGGCGATGGCCGCCGGTGCGCTCGGCGTCTCCACCTCGCGCACGCTCCGGCACCGGGTGCCCGACGGCCGGTACGTGCCCGGCACCTGGGCGGAGGCCGACGAGCTCCTCGCGCTCGCCGAGGTGCTCGCGGCCCGCGGCCGCGGGGTGATCGAGGTGTCACCCCGCTTCGACGGAGACGGCCCCTCCGAGCCGCGGGTGGAGTCCGAGCTCGCCTGGATGTCGGAGGTGGTCGGTCGCACGGGCCGTCCGCTCACCTTCAACCTCTCGCAGACCCACGCGCAGGGTGACCACTGGCGCCTCGCGGTCGACCTCGCGCGTCGAGCCGGCGGGCTCATCCGTCCGCAGACCACCTCGAAGAGCGTCGGGGTGCTGTTCGCGCTCGCCTCGTACACGCCGTTCGACCGGCACCCGGCCTGGTCCGAGCTGGCCGGTCTCGACCTCGCGGCACGCCTGGCCGCGCTGCGCGACCCGGCGGTGCGGGCCCGCCTCGTGGACGACCCTCAGCCGACCGAGCGCTACGACGAGTTCTCCGTGGTGCGCGACCCGGTGCGCTACGACCTCGCGCCCGAGGCCGCGCTCGGGGCGATCGCCCGGGCCCGCGGCACGAGCGCGGTCGAGGCGTTCATCGACCTCAACCTCGAGACCGACGGTCGCGTCGTGCTCGCGCTGCCCCTGCTCAACCAGGACCTCCGGGCGATCGAGGCCATGCTCGGCGAGGACGTCGTGGTCATGGGGCTCGCCGACGCCGGCGCACACGTCGGGCAGGTGATGGACGCGAGCCAGCCCACGTACTTCCTCACGTACTGGGTGCGCGAGCGCGGGCTGCTCCCCATCGAGGAGGCGGTGCGCCGGCTCACCTCCGACACCGCAGGGTTCATGGGCATCCCCGACCGGGGCACGCTGCGCCCCGGAGCGTTCGCGGACCTCAACGTCATCGACTGGGACGCGCTCGCGCTCGAGGTGCCGGAGTTCGCGCACGACTTCCCGCACGGTGCGGGCCGGTGGACCCAGCGCGGGCGGGGCTACGACGCGACGGTGGTGAACGGCGAGGTCGTGCTCGAGCAGGGCGAGCACGTCGGTGGGTACGCGGGTCGGGTGCTGCGCAGCGGTCCCGACCTCCGGCAGCGCTGAGGAGGCGTGGTGGCAGAGCGGTTCGAGGTCGAGGCACGCGACGAGGGGCGCCACCCGGCCGGTCCCGAGGACCTCTGGGGCGAGTCCTGGTACATGGACTTCGCGGCCATGGACGCGTCCTACGGCGGCTACGTGCGCCTCGGGCTCTACCCGAACCTCGACCGGACCTGGCTCTGGGTGCACCTCACCGGCGAGGACCGTCCGCTCGTGCTCATCCGTGACCACGACCTGCGCTGTCCCGAGGGCGACGAGGGCCTGCTGCCCTCACGCGACGGGCTGTGCGCGGCGATCCGTGTCGAGGAACCCTTCGATCGCTTCCGCGTGGTGGCCGAGGGCACCGGCGTGCGCCTCGACGATCCGGCGGACGCGTTCCACGGTGAAGCCGGCGAGGCGGTGCCGGTCTCGGTCGACCTCGTCTGGGAGCGCCGCGGGCCGGTGTTCCCGTACCAGATGACCACGCGCTACGAGATCACGAGCCACGTCACCGGGACGGTCACGATCGACGGAGAGACGACCGTCGTCGACTGTCCCGGTCAGCGCGACCACTCCTGTGGCGTGCGTGACTGGTGGCAGTTCCCGTGGAACTGGACGGCGGGTCACCTCGACGACGGCACCTCGTTCCACGCGGCCCGCTCGATCCCGCAGCTCGAGCTCTTCGCGACCGGCTACACGATCGCGCCCGACGGCACCTTCGCCGAGGCCGCGGACGCCGGGATCGTCGTCGCGGATGTCGTCACCGATCCCGAGACGCTCCCGGTGTCGTCGAGGCAGTGCATCGGCGAGGTCGAGTTCACCTCGCGGCCCGTCGGCCACGCGCCCGTGCTCCTCGTCGCGCCCGACGGGCGGGTGGCGCGCTTCCCGCGGGCCATGTGCCGGTACGAGACGCCCGACGGCCGTCGGGGCACGGGGTGGACGGAGTACAACTGGCCCGAGGGCTGGCCGGACCTGCTCCACCGCGCCTGACCTGGCTGGAGCGGCGACCCCGCCCGTAAATCCGACTTGCGGGGTCGGGTTTCGGCCCGTACCCTTCCCGCATGGCCACCACCACCCGCCCGGCGACCGAACGGCGCCCCGGGCTGTTCTCCTTCCCCAACCCGGTCGACGACCGGGCCGCCCGCACCGTGGCCACCGGCGTGGTCGCCATGGCGCTCGCCGTGGTCCTCCTCGGCCAGTGGTGGGTGCTCGTCCCGCTGGCCTACGGCTTCGTCGCCCGGGTCGCCTCCGGGCCCCGGTTCAGCCCGCTCGGTCTCTTCGCCACCCGCGTCCTCGTGCCGCGCCTGTCGGGTCCGCCCCGGTACCTGCCCGGTCCGCCCAAGCGGTTCGCCCAGGGCATCGGCGCGGTCTGCAGCGTGACCGCCCTCGTGCTGCACCTCGTGGTCGGCGCTGACCTCGCGGCCCGTGCGGTGCTCGTCGTGCTCACGGTGGCCGCCTCGCTCGAGGCCTTCGCAGGCTTCTGCCTCGGCTGCTGGATGTTCGGCCACCTCATGCGGCTCGGCGTCGTGCCGGAGTCGGTCTGCGAGGACTGCGCCGACGTCTCGCGCCGGCTCGCCGCCTGATCGGTGGACCGCCGCACCTACGTCGTCCGGACCCGCGCCGAGGCGCCCATCGAGCGGGTGTGGGACCTCCTCGTCGATGCGACCGGGTGGCCGCGCTGGACCCGCATCCCGCGGGCGACGTACGAGCGCGAGGGTGAACCTGCGCCGCACGGCGTCGGCGCGATCCGGCGGATGGGTGCGGGTCGCATGGTGAGCCGCGAGGAGGTCGTCGCCTACGACGCGCCGCACCACTTCGCCTACGTCCTCCACAGCGGGTTGCCGCTGCGGGGCTACCGGGCCGACGTGCACCTCGCGGCCGACGGCTCGGGGACGACGATCGAGTGGAGCGGAGGGTTCGACTCGAACTCGCGCATCGCCGGCACCTTCTGGTGCGCGGTGCTCCGGTACGTGCTCATCGGCCCCATCGCCCGCGCCCTCGCGAGGACCGCGGCCCGGCAGTAGCCTCGGCCGGTCCGGCCGCTCGGGGGGAGCAGGGGATGGCAGGTCGTCGGCGTCGCAGGTTCGTGGCCACCGTCCTCGCGGTCCTCGTGCCGAGCCTGCTCGGCTGCTCCTCGGGCGGCGGCGAGGACCGGTCCGCTCGCCGCCGTGCGACCACCACCACGACGCGCCGGCGGCCGGTCACGACCACGAGCAGCACGACGCCGTCGTCGACCACATCGACCTCGGGACCGCGAACCAGCGGTCGGCGGACCGCGTCGACGAACGTCGGCGTGGACACCGCGACCGCAGGGCGTTGCGATGTGCTCGACCCGGCCCGTTGCCTCCTGCCGTTCCCGAACGACCACTTCACGGTCGCCGACGCATCCTCGGGGACCGGTCGGCGCGTGCGCTTCGACCCGGCCTCGATGCCGGTGAACTCGAAGGGACGTCGGGTCGACCCGAGCGAGTGGAACCGCAACGACGGCTTCAGTCCGGGGGCCATGATCGAGACGCTCGTGCCGGGCCTCGACCTGACCCGTTCCGGTGTGGCGCCGATCACCGACATCGGTCGGAGCCTGCGGGCTGACGCGCCGATCGTGCTCGTCGACGCGGCGACGGGGGAGCGGTGGCCGTACTGGGCCGAACTCGACGCGCAGGCCGATCCCACCGAGGGTGCGCTGCTCGTGGTGCGTCCGGCCCGCAACCTGCGGGAGGGCCACCGGTACATCGTGGCCCTGCGCAACCTGCGCACGGCTGCGGGCCGCGCCATCGCCGCCCAACGGGGCTTCACGATCTACCGCGACCGCATCGCCACCGGGAACGCCACGCTCGAGGGTCGGCGGGCGCACCTCGAGTCGGTGCTCGCGTCGCTCGGGGCCATAGGGGTCGCCCGCGACTCTTCGCTGTTCCTCGCCTGGGACTTCACGGTCGCCAGCACCAGGAACATCACCGGGCGCATGCTGCACCTGCGAGACGATGCGTTCGCGACCATCGGCGCGGGCGCGCCGAGCTTCGCGGTCACCGGCACGACCGACGACGTCGACTCGAGGATCTTCCGGCGGGTGGAGGGCACCTTCGAGGTCCCGAACTACCTCACGAACGGCGGTGCCCCGGGATCGGTGTTCGCCTATGCGCCCGGTTCGGGGCCGGACGCACTCCCGGTGCGGAACGGCACCTTCACCGCGTCGTTCACCTGCAACATCCCGCGTGCCGCGATGCCCGCCGCGGGGACCCTGGGCACGCCGGCCCGTGGCATGGTCTACGGCCACGGCCTCCTCGGGTCGCGCTCGGAGGTCAACGCGGGCAACGTGCGGACGATGGCCGACGAGCACGGGTACGTGGCCTGTGCGACGGACTGGACGGGCTTCGCCCGTGACGACATCGGGACGGCGGTCACCGCACTTGAGGACTTCTCGAACTTCCCGAAGATGGCGGACCGCACGCAGCAGGGATTCCTCAACACGCTCTTCCTCGCCCGGCTCCTGCGCAGTTCGGCGGGCTTCGCGAGCGCACCTGCGTTCCGCGTCGGCGGCCAGTCGGTGCTCGACGGGACGGTGTTCTACGACGGCAACTCCCAGGGCGGCATCCTCGGTGGCGCGGTGACGGCGATCTCGAACGAGTGGTCGCGGGCCGTGCTCGGCGTGCCGGGGATGAACTACTCCACGCTCCTGCAACGCAGCGTCGACTTCGACACGTACAAGGCGATCCTCGCCCCTGCGTACCCGTCGGAACTCGACCGCATGCTCGACTTCTCGATCGTGCAGATGCTCTGGGACCGGGCTGAGGCGAACGGGTACGCCGCGCACATGACCAGCGATCCGCTGCCCGGCACGATCCCGCACACGGTCATGCTCCACGTGGCCTTCGGCGACCACCAGGTCGCGAACGTCACCGCCGAGGTCGAGGCCCGCACCATCGGGGCCCGGGTGTGGCAGCCCGCGCTCGCAGCGGGACGCAGCCCGGACCTCCTGCCCTTCTGGGGCCTGGCGGGCGCACCCGACGGGTGGGACGGTTCGGTGCTCGTGATGTGGGACTCCGGCACGCCGGCCCCACCGCTCGGCAACCTGCCACCCCGGCCCCCGACCTACGGGGATGACCCGCACGAGTACCCGCGTCGCACCCCGGCGGCCCGGCTCCAGAAGGCGCGGTTCCTGCGACCCGACGGTCGGTTCTCCGACACCTGCGCCGGCGCCCCCTGCGTCGCGACCTGATCGCGTGGAACCGGTGCTGCGCGTCGCTGCCATCCAGATGTCGTCGCGTCCCGACCGCGACGTCAACCTCGCCGAGGCCGCGGGCCTCATCGCGCGGGCCGTGGATCAGGGCGCGACGCTCGTCGCCCTCCCGGAGATGTTCAACCTGCTCGGGGACCGTGCGACGCTGCGTGAGGGGGCTGAGCCGATCGACGGGCCCACGCAGGCCTGGGCCGCGGCGCGAGCACGTGAGCACGGCATCCACCTCCTCGCCGGCTCCATGATCGAACGCGCCGGCGAGGATCGCTTCAACACCTCCTGCCTCTACGCGCCCGACGGCGCCCGCCTCGCCGCGTACCGCAAGGTGCACCTCTTCGACGTGAGCGTGCCCGGCGCGGAGTTCCGCGAGTCCGCGACCGTCTCGGCCGGCGACGAGGTGGTCGTCGCGTCGGCCGGCGGCCTCGAACTCGGGATGGCCATCTGCTACGACCTGCGCTTCCCCGAGGAGTTCCGGGCCCAGGTCCGACGCGGTGCGACCGCCATCGCACTGCCCTCGGCCTTCACGGCCGCGACCGGCCGCGACCACTGGGAACCGTTGGTGCGGGCCCGGGCCATCGAGAACCAGTGCTTCGTGATCGCACCCGACCAGTGCGGCGTGCCTTCGGCCGGCCCGGCCTGGCACGGGCATTCGCTCATCGTCGACCCGTGGGGTGAGGTGCTCGCCGAGGCTGGGACCGAACCGGGTTTCATCGTGGCCGACCTCGACCCGGCTCGGCTCGCCGAGGTCCGCACCCGACTGCCCGCGCTCGACCACGCCCGTCCGGAGGTCCACCGGTGATCGACATCTCCTGCGCGTTCCCGGCGCACCCGCGCCTCGGTGCGATCGCACGGCACGCCGAGCAGCTCGGCTACGTGCGGTGCTGGACCTACGACTCGCCCGCGCTCTACGGCGACGTGTGGGTCGCGTGCTCCGAGATCGCGCGCAGCACCGAGCGCATCGGCTTCGGCCCGGCGGTGCTCGTGCCCGGCCTGCGTCACCCGCTCGTGACCGCGAGCGCCATCGCGCAGCTCGACGGTATGGCGCCCGGGCGCCTCGCGGTGGCGATCGGCACCGGGTTCACCGGCCGGCACGCAATGGGGCAGCGTCCGTACGCCTGGCGATCGGTGCGGGCCTACATCGAGACGCTGCGCGCGCTGCTGCGTGGTGAGCGGGTCGAGTACGAGGGCGCGCTCATCGCGATGATCCCGTCCGAGGGGTTCCTGCCCGAGCGACCCATCGAGGTGCCGATCCTCGTCGGCGCCAACGGGCCGCTCGGCCTCGAGGTGGCCCGCGAGCTCGGCGACGGCGTCATGAGCATCGGTCCCGGGTTCCCGGAGTTCGACTGGAGCGCGGTCCTCGCCTTCGGGACCGTGCTCGACGAGGGCGAACCGCTCGACAGCCCGCGGGTGATCGAGGCGGCCGGCCCGGCGCTCGCCGTCGTCTACCACGGGGCCTACGAGGCGGATCCGGCCATCGTCGACTCGCTGCCGAACGGCGTCGCGTGGCGCGAGGCGCTCGAGTCCATACCGATCGCCGAACGCCACCTCGAGACGCACCGAGACCACCTGTGGCGCCTGACCGAGCGTGACCGCGCCGCGCTCGACCCGTCGCTGCTCCCGCTCATGACCTGGACCGGCTCACGGGCCGAGATCCACGAACGCCTCGTCGCGCTCGGCGAGCAGGGTGCGACGGAGATCCTCTACCAGCCGATGGGGCCCGACCTCGAGCGTGAGCTCGACGCCTTCATGGACGCGGCCCGGGGCTGAGTCAACGGCGCGGCGGTGCGCCGAGCGCGAGGCGCCAGCGCCGGTCGACCGTGGCGTTGGGCGCGGGTCGCGCGCTCACGAAGCCGGAACCGCCCTCGTGGCGCAGCACGATGCGGCGGCGCGGGTCGCCGACGATCTCGGCTCGGTCGCGCCCGTAGATGCTGCGCATCGTGCCGTCGCCGAGGCCGGTGCTCGTCACCCCGAGTACGTGCTCACGGCCCGATTCGTTCACGAGGATCACGTACCGCCCGAGCCCCGGTGGTGCGGTGCGGCGCGCGGTGCGCATCCCGACGCGACGCCACGGTCCGCTGCGCAGCAGTCGCGCCTCACGGCGGCCCCGCGCCAGCCCGATCGCGCCGATCACGGTGAGCAGCAGGCCCGCGACGCCGACCGCGCCGAGCAGGATCGGGGTCGAGTCGATGGCGCGGGCCTGGCCCTTCACGCGGTGGTAGATCGGATCCTGTGGGTCGACGATCACGAGGATGCGCTGGCCGACGCGGAACCGGGGTCCCGATCCGTCGAGGCTGGCCGTGAAGGTGGTGGTGCGCCCGGAGCGTTCGTAGGCGACCGTGACCCGGCTGCCGCTCGCCGTGACCACGCGCCCGGTGACCTCGACGCCGCGTCGCCGGACCGCGTCGTTGTCCCGGTGGTGGTCGCGGATGCCGATGACCGAGACGCCGAGGGCCAGCACCCCGATGGCCACGACCGCGATCCGGCCCGTCCGACGGCGGCGCAACACCGATCGCACTCCCTCGGCGTCGAGGGCGCGCGTGGTCGGCCGCTCGGTACGTTCGGGGGCTGCGGTCTCCACGTTTCCAGCATTCCACGCAGGTCGACTGGTCCCGGCGCAGGTGGACACCGGTTGCCCGGGCGTTGCTCGTCCGGTGCTCGCCCCGTCCCCAGCGTGTTGCGCGGGCCGAAACGAGGGGTATGATCCGGTTACTCATCAGTAACTTCAGGGCCGCACCCGGCACCGGACGGCACCTCGACCCCCGAAGGACAGCGACCATGTCGGACTTCTCCCTCGACCTCAACGAGGACCAGCTCCAGATCCAGAAGTGGGTGCACGACTTCGCGCGCAACGTCGTGCGGCCCGTGGCACCGAAGTACGACGAGCTCGAGGAGACCCCGTGGGAGGTCATCGAGGAGGCCGCCAACATCGGGCTGTACTCCTGGGAGTTCGTGGCCCAGTGCTTCTCGGACCCGACGGGGCTGACCTTCCCGGTCGTGAGCGAGGAGATCTGCTGGGGTGACGCCGGCATCGGCCTCGCCATCTTCGGCACGACGCTCGGTGTCTCGGGCATCGTCGGCAACGGCACGCCCGAGCAGATCGCCGAGTGGGTGCCGCAGTGCTTCGGCGAGCCCGGCAAGATCCAGCTCGGAGCCTTCGCGGTGTCCGAGCCGGACGCGGGTTCGGACGTCTCGTCGCTGCGCACCCGCGCGGTCTACGACGAGGCCAAGGACGAGTGGGTCATCAACGGCACGAAGACCTGGATCACGAACGGCGGCATCGACAAGGTCCCGACCGTGCACGTGGTCGTCGCCGCGGTCGAGCCCGAGCTCAAGAGCCGGGGCCACGCCTCGTTCGTCGTGCCCCCGGGCACGCCGGGCCTGTCGATGGGCCAGAAGTTCTCGAAGATGGGCATCCGCGCGAGCCACACGGCCGAGGTCGTCTTCAACGACGTGCGCGTGCCGGGTTCCTGCCTCCTCGGGGGCAAGGAGAAGCTCGACGCCCGCATCGCCCGCGCCCGCGAGGGCAAGTCGTCCAAGACGCAGGCCGCGATGGCGACCTTCGAGGCGAGCCGTCCGCTCGTCGGTGCGCAGGCGCTCGGCATCGCTCGGGCCGCGTACGAGTATGCGCTCGACTACGCCAAGGAGCGCAAGGCCTTCGGCCGTTCGATCATCGAGAACCAGTCGATCGCCTTCAAGCTCGCAGACATGAAGATGCAGATCGACGCAGCGCGACTGCTCGTGTGGCGTGCCTGCTGGATGGGTCGGGCCGGCAAGACCTTCTCGGCGGGTGAGGGCTCGATGTCCAAGCTCTACGCGGGCGAGGTCGCCGTGCGCGCGACCGAGGAGGCCATCCAGATCCTCGGTGGTGCCGGCTACGTGAAGGACCACCCGGTGGAGCAGTGGCACCGCGACTCGAAGATCTACACGATCTTCGAGGGCACCTCGGAGATCCAGCGCCTCGTGATCGCGCGTGCGATCTCGGGGATCCACATCCCGTAGGGAATCCCGCGCCCTTGCGGCTCGGCGTTGATCAGAACGACCAGACGGTGGGCACCATCGGATCGGGCCGATACGAGCAGTAGGTGCCGGTGCGGAGCGAAGCGCTCAGGTGCGCGCCGAGGTCGGGGATCTCGGCGGCGAGGCGATCTGCGGAGTACCGGAGCGCGCGGGTGACGGCGGTGCGGGCTCGCTCCACGTCGCTGCCGACCGAACGGAACCTGCCTCCGAGCCCGACGGCCCGCGACAACTCGGCGATCAGGAAATCGCGATCGTGCTCGGCGAGCTCCAAGCGGCCGAGGTCGTTGCACCGTGTCGCATCCTCGATGTCCGCCTCGATCTCGGCGAGCCGGCGGCGGTACGCGGTCCGCGCCTGCTCATCGAGCACCGGGACGCCGGTGCGTGCGGCCTCATCGAGTTCCGGCGGACCGACGGTGGCGGGCGGACCGGTCGGGAGCGTTCCCTGCTCGACCGCGACGAGGTCGAGCACGTGGAACTCGCGCTCCGGTTCGGCGAGCAGGCGTGCGAGGTAGCGGAACCCCTTGAGGTCGCGCAGGGACACCGTGGCGCCTGAGAACGAGACGGACCGGATCTCGCCCTCGAGCCGGAACGAGGCCCGGTGCGGAGCCCGCTCGGCGCCTGCATCCTCGTGCGTGCGTTCGCCGAGCGCGCGTGCTCGTACGGGTGCGCCGTAACGCTCGAACCCGAGGATCGCGGCGTCCCGTTCGAGGCGCGCCACTGCGTCGCGGCCGGCCATCGCGTGGGCTTCGGCGAGGATCGAGCGAGCGACCGCTGTCTCGAACGGCGCGCCGATGTGCGACCACGCGCCCGCCGCGGCACCGGCGCACTCGGCGGCGAGGTCGGGGTCGGCGTCGAGCAGGGCGAGGCGGGCCCGGGCGAGCGCCGCGGAGGCCTCGAGCCATGGGCTCCGGTACTCATCGGCGATGGCCTGCAGCCGAGCCGTCGCGGCGCGGGCGGTGTCCGTGTCGCCGATGGTTGCGGCGATCTCCACCTGCGCCTCGAGGAGCGGGGCGAGCGCGAGGTCGCCGAATGGCGGGCGCTCCTTCGACGGCATCCGGAACGGTCGCTCGATGGCCTCACGGATCATGGTCATCGCGCCCGGCGCGTCACCCCGGGCGAGCTCCACGAGTGCCATGCCGGGATGGGGGCACCAGACGTGCTCGTGCGCCGCGGCGAACGCCTCAGCCGCGCCGTCGAGATCACCCATGCGGAGCCGGATGGTGCCGAGCTCGGCGAGCGGCCACCCGAACTCGCGCCGCATCCACGGGCGCAGCTCGTCGCAGGCGCCGAGGGCTTCGGCCTCCGCGGCATCGGCGGGACCGGTGACCCTCAGGATCTCGGCCCGGTGCACCCGGCAGCGACCGTGGAGCCCGCCGAAGGCGGCACCGGTTCCGCTCCACGACTCCATCGCCGACGTCCACTCGGCGGCGATGTCGTGGCGGGCGATGCCCTGCGCCGCACACACGAGCTCACAGAGCATCATGCCGGTCGTCAGCGGGTCGACCGCACCGCCCATGAGCAACGCTCCGACCTCGTCGAGCTGAGCGAGGCCGTCGTCGATCCGGCCGGTGAGGATGGTGATGCGGGCGGCGGCCGTCCGACCGATCACGACCGCAGCGGGGTTGTCGAACTCCTCCCCGAGCGCGATGGCCTGCTCGGCCTGGCGCCGAGCCTCCTCGAGGTCGCCGCACATGAACCGCTCGTAGGTCCGCACGGCCGCGACGAGGGCGTGCGCCGGTTCCCGAGGACCCTGCGACAGCAACGCCTCGGCGCGCCGGAGCCACCCCCGCACGGGGGCCATCAGCCCGGTGTCGATCATGAGGAACATCGCCACCATGGCTGCAGCCCGACCCGCGCCGGCGGGGTCGTCGAGGCGGAGCAGGAGGTGGTGCTGGTCCTCCCACGCGCCGACGGCGCCCTCGAAGTCGCCGGCCCCGTAGGCGGCCAGTGCCAGCTGCTCGAGCAGCGGTGGCGTCCATCC
>JBJTQX010000016.1:0-5297 GCA_046075855.1 Actinomycetes bacterium | reverse complement strand
TGGCCGAGGCCGACGGCACCCTGCGACCGGGCGCGACGATCCTCGAACCGTCCTCGGGCAACACCGGGATCGGGCTGGCGCTCGTCGCCCGGGTCAAGGGCTACGGCCTGCGCATCGTGATGCCCGAGAACGTGAGCCCGGAGCGACGTCAACTGCTCGAGATCTTCGGGGCCGAGGTCACGCTCAGCCCCGGCGAGGAGGGGAGCAACGGCGCGATCCGGCGCGCGCAGGAGATCGCGGCCGCCGACCCGTCGTACGTGTTCCTCTACCAGTACGGGAACCCGGCGAACCCGCTCGCGCACTACGAGACCACCGGCCCGGAGATCTGGCGCGACTGCCCCGAGATCGACATGTTCGTGGCCGGGCTCGGCACGAGCGGCACGCTCATGGGGGCCGGGCGCTACCTCAAGGAGCGCAATCCGCAGGTGCAGGTCGTCGCGGTCGAGCCGCCGGCCGGTGAGCTCGTGCAGGGTCTGCGCTCGCTCGACGACGGCTTCGTGCCGCCGATCTTCGACGCCTCGGTGATCGACCGGAAGTTCATCGTGCGCCCCCGGGAGTCGATCGAGTGGGTGCGGCGCCTGCTCGGCGAGTGCGGCGTGTTCTCCGGCATCTCCCGCGGTGCGGCGATGGCCGGTGCGGCGAAGGCGGCCGAGCGGCTCGAGCGCGGCACGATCGTCTGCGTGCTGCCGGACGGGGGATGGAAGTACCTGGCCTCTGGAGCCTGGACCGACGACCTCGAGGTGGTCGTCGAGCGCGCGACGCGCATCAACTACTGGTGAGCGGGCCCGTCGCCGCCGACGCGGCATCGGTGCGCCGCGCCGCGGAGCTGCTGCGCGCCGGAGAGGTCGTCGCCCTGCCCACCGAGACGGTCTACGGCCTCGGCGCCGACGCGACGAACCCCGATGCGGTGCGTCGGGTGTTCGCGGTGAAGGGACGCCCCGCCGACCACCCGCTCATCGTGCACCTCCTCGACGCGGACGCGATGGACGACTGGGCGGTCGAGGTGCCGGACGAAGCCCGAGCGCTGGCCGACGCGTGCTGGCCGGGACCGCTCACGCTGGTGCTGCGACGATCAGCGCAGGCCTCCGACACGGTGACGGGCGGGCTCGACACGGTCGCGGTGCGCGTCCCCGCCCACCCGGTGATGCGCGCGGTGCTCGCCGAGTTCGGTGGGGCCATCGCCGCGCCGAGCGCCAACCGCTTCGGACGGGTGAGCCCGACGAGCGCGGCGGCGGTCCACGACGACCTCGGTGACGACGTGGCGATGGTGCTCGACGGGGGACCGTCGCGGGTCGGTGTGGAGTCGACCATCGTGGACTGCTCGGGCGAGCGGTTCGCGGTGCTGCGTCCGGGCGGCGTGTCGGTGGAGCGCGTCGCGGAGATCCTCGACCGTGCCGTGCCGGTCGGTGGGGCGACCCGGGCCCCGGGCACGCTGGCCCAGCACTACGCACCGTCGGCCCGCGTCGTGCTGAGCGACGCGCGTGACGCTCCGGTCATCGCCGCGGAGCACCTCGCCGCAGGTCGTCGGGTCGCCATCCTCGCGCCGCCCCCGGTGCCGTTGGGGCTCTCCGATTCGGTTGCGGTGCTCGAACCGCCCGAGACCGACGAGGAGTACGCCCGCGTGCTCTACGAGCGCCTGCGCACCGCCGACCACCACGGCATCGACGTCGTGGTGGCGGTGCCGCCGCAGGGTGCGGGCATCGGCCTCGCCGTGCGTGATCGGCTCGAGCGAGCTGCGGCGACGCAGCGCTGAGGTCGCAGTCCGCGGCGGTAGCGTGTGAGGCCGTGCCGACCGCCGCGCCCTACGACCCGCGTCCGATCGGCGTCTTCGACTCCGGGCTCGGTGGGCTCACGGTGCTGCGGGCCCTCATCGACCTGCTGCCGCACGAGTCGGTCACCTACTTCGGCGACACCGGACGGTTCCCCTACGGGCCCCGGCCGGCCGAGGAGGTTCGTGGCTTCGCGGTCGAGATCTCCGACCTCCTCGTCGAGCGGGGCGTGAAGATGCTCGTGGTTGCGTGCAACAGCGCAGCCTCCGCAGCGCTGGAGGTGCTCCAGCGGCGCTACGACATCCCGGTCATCGGGGTGGTCGAGCCGGGCGTGCGTGCAGCCGCCGCGGCCACCACCTCGGGTCGTATCGGCGTCATCGGGACGGTCGGCACCATCGCGAGCGGGGCCTACCAGGAGGTCGCTGCGCAGCACGGGCTCGACCTCACCTGCCAGGCCTGCCCCGGCTTCGTGGAGTTCGTCGAGGCCGGCGACGTCGACTCCGACCAGGTCCGCGTGCTCGCCGAGCGCCTCCTCGCTCCGGTGTGCGAGGCCGCGGTGGACACGCTCGTGCTCGGCTGCACCCACTACCCGCTGCTCGCCCGTACCATCGGTGCCGTGATGGGCCGTGAGGTGGTGCTGGTGTCGAGCGCGGACGAGACCGCGTTCGAGGTGCTGCGACTGCTCGGCGGCGACCGGGGCGGTGGATCCCGCGGCACCCACCGGTTCATCACCTCGGGTGACCCGGCGACCTTCCAGCGGCTCGGCGCACGGTTCCTCGGCCCCGAGGTGGCCGAGGTGGAGGCGTGGTCGTGGAGCTGACCGTGCTCGGTGCCTCCGGTTCCTACGGGAGTCGGCACGGTGCATGCAGCGGCTACCTCGTGCGCACCGGCGAGGCGAACCTCTGGCTCGACTGCGGCAGCGGCACGCTCGCGAACCTCCACGAGCACCTCGACCCCGCCGACCTCGACGCGGTGGTCATCACGCACGAGCACCCGGATCACTGCGTCGACATCTACGGGCTCCACGTGCTCTGGCGGTACACGCTCGAGCGCACGGGGCTGCCCGTATTCGCGCCGGAGGGTGCCGAGCAGCGCCTCGGCGCGCTCACCAGCGGTTGGGCCGACGCATTCGAGTGGCGGGTCATCGACCCGAACCGGCCCGATGAGGTCGGCGACGCCCGGCTGGAGTTCTCGCGCACCGCCCACCCGGTGCCGACCTACGCGACCCAGGTCGAGGCGGGCGGGCGTCGGCTCGTCTACACCTCGGACACCGGACCCGAATGGGAGGTCTCCGCGTTCGCGCCCGGTGCCGACCTCGTGCTCTCGGAGGCGACCTACCTCCACGCGGATCGCCGCTGGAACCTTCACCTCTCGGCGCGAGAGGCCGGTGAGGGGGCTCGGCGAGCCGAGGCCCGTGCGCTCATGGTCACGCACTACTGGCCGGGCGTCGACCCGTCGGCCTCGGGCGAGGAGGCGGCCGCGGCGTTCGGCGGGCCGGTCATGCTCGCCCATCCGCACACCGTCGCTACGCTCTGACGCCCGCCCCCTGCGAGAGGACCAACCATGGGGATCCGCCACGACGGTCGCGAGCCGGACGAACTGCGCCCGGTCACCTTCACCCGGGACTTCACCGAACTCGCCATGGGCTCGGTGCTCGTGGAGTTCGGCCGCACCCGGGTGCTGTGCACCGCCTCGGTGGAGGAGCGGGTACCGCCGTGGCTGCGGGGCAAAGGCCGCGGCTGGGTGACCGCCGAGTACTCGATGCTCCCGGGTTCCACGCCCGAACGGGTCAACCGTGAGGCGGCGAAGGGCAAGCAGTCGGGACGCACCCAGGAGATCCAGCGGCTCATCGGCCGCAGCCTGCGCGCGGTGACGGATCTCGTGGCCCTCGGCGAGGTGCAGATCACCGTCGACTGCGACGCGCTCCAGGCCGACGGCGGCACCCGGACCGCGTCGATCTGCGGGGGCTACCTCGCGCTCCACGACGCCTGCGAGCGCCTCGTCCAGCGGGGCACGCTCCGGGTGAACCCGGTGGGCGACCTCTGCGCGGCGATCTCGGTGGGCATCGTGGCGGCCCTGCCCTCCCTCGACCTCGACTACGTCGAGGACTCCTCGGCCGAGGTCGACATGAACGTCGTCATGACCGGCGAGGGCCGGTTCATCGAGGTGCAGGGCACGGCCGAGGGTGCCGCGTTCTCCCGGACCGAACTCGACGCGATGCTCGGGTTGGCCGAGGCGGGCATCGCCGAGATCTTCGCGCTGCAGCGCGAGATGCTCTCGGTGCCGCCGAACCCTCGCACCTGACCGTGACGTTGCGTCTCGTCGTCGCCACGGCGAACCCGGACAAAGCTCGGGAGATCGAAGCGGTGCTGCGCAGCTCCGGCCTCGACGTGGAGCTGGTGGCCCGCCCGGCCGAGGTGCCGGAGGTCGAGGAGACCGGGGAGACGCTCGAGGAGAACGCGCGGCTCAAGGCCGAGGCGCTGCGCGACGCGACCGGCCTCGCGGCGCTCGCCGACGACACGGGCCTCGAGGTCGACGCGCTCGACGGCGCCCCGGGTGTGTACAGCGCGCGCTACGCGGGCCCGGACGCGACCTACGACGACAACTGCGCACACCTGCTCGCGGCGCTGGCTGCGGTGCCCGAGCCGCGCACGGCGAGGTTCGCGACCTCGATCGTCGTCGCGTTGCCCGACGGGCGCGAGCTGGTGGCCCGCGGCGAGGTCGACGGCGCCATCACCACGGCGCCGCGGGGCGCCGGGGGGTTCGGGTACGACCCGGTGTTCGCGCCGATCGGGTCGGGTCTCACCTTCGCCGAGATGACCCCCGAGGCCAAGCACGCGATCTCCCACCGCGGTCGGGCGCTGCGCGCCGCAGCGGCTGCGCTGTGGGACAGTGTCCCGTCCGCCCGCCGCGAGGAGCCCTGAGATGACCCTCCACCCGCAAGCCCAGGTCCTGCTCGACATGCTGAACGCCGCGCCCGGCCCCACGCCGGAGGAGCTCACCCCGGCCCTGCTGCGCGAGCAGTACGCAGCGCTCGCCATGCCGGCGGCCGTGGAGGGCGTCGATCGCGAGGATCGCACCATCCCCGGTCCGGGCGGCCCGCTCGCCATCCGCATCTACCGCCCCGTCGGTGGCGGCGTCACGCCGGGCATCGTGTTCTTCCATGGTGGCGGGTGGGTGATCGGCGACCTCGAGACGCACGACGGCGGATGTGCGGCGCTCGCCGTGGCCTCGCGCTGCACGCTCGTGGCCGTGGACTACCGGCTCGCGCCCGAGCACCCCTTCCCGGCGCCGGTCGAGGATTGCTGCGCCGCGACGGCTTGGGTCGCCGAGCATGCGGCGGAGATCGGGATCGACGCGGATCGGCTCGCGGTCGCCGGCGACTCGGCCGGGGGCAACCTCGCGGCGGTGGTCGCACAGATCGCCCGTGACCTCGGCGAACCGACCATCCGGTTCCAACTCCTCGTGTACCCGGTGACCGACTACGAGTTCACGAGCCGATCGATGGTCGACAACGCCGACGGGTAC
>JBJTQX010000015.1:0-14234 GCA_046075855.1 Actinomycetes bacterium | reverse complement strand
TCTCGACCAGCCACTTCATGCGGGCCCGCAACTTGTTGTCGCGGTTGCCGTAGTGGTCGAAGGTGCGCAGGATCGCCTCGACGGTCGGCAGCAGTTCCTCGCGGCTCGTGAACTCCTCGAGCGCCTGCGCCGGGAACGGGTTCGCGCCGAGGCCGCCGGCCAGGAACACCCGGAACCCCGGCTCGGTCGTGCCGTCGGGGAGGGGTCGCGAGACCGCGATCACGCCGACGTCGTTGAACATCGCCTGCCCGCAGTCGGTGGCGCACCCGGAGAAGTTGATCTTGAACTTGCGGGGGAGGCGCTGGCCGAGCGGGTTGCGCAGCAGGTAGTCGTTCGTGGCCTGCGCCCACGCCGAGATGTCGATCACCTCGAACGGGCACGCCCCCGCGAGGTGGCAGCCCTGCACGTTGCGGACCGTGTCGCCACAGGCCTCCCGCGAGGTGAGGCCGACGCCGGCGAGCACGCGCAGCAGGTCGGGCACCCGGCGCAGCTCGACGAAGTGGAACTGGATGTTCTGCCGCGTCGTGAGGTGACCCCAGCCCCGCGAGTAGTCGTCGGCGATCACCGCGAACGCCTCGAGCTGGTCCGGGGTCACGGCGCCGTAGGGGATTCGGACCCGCACCATCTGGTTCGTGCCGCCCTGCCGCTGCCCGTAGATGCCCTGGGTGAGGCGGGCGACGCGGAAGACGTCCTCGTCGAGGTCGCCGGCGAGGTACTCCTCGATCGCCGCGGCGAAGCGGTCGATCTCCTCGGTCACCTCGGGGTCGGTGGGGGTCGTGCGCGGGTCGGCCATGGGTCCTCGGGTCGCGGGGGGACGGACCCGGGGAGCGTAATTCCTGACCTCCCTAAATGCCAATACTTAGGTCAGGATTCCGAGGCGGCCGGTCGCCTCCTCAGGCCGGGGTGTGCGAACCGGGGGGCGGTGCCGTCGGCGCGTCGTGGTGGCGCAGGGATCGGGCCGCGGCGACGAGGCCGCCGAGCCCGACCACCACGAGGAGCAGGGGGAGCGGGCGGCCGCGCAGGAACTGCCCCGCGGTCCAGGCCGAGTACACGAGCGCACCGAGCAGCCCGACCCCGGCGACCCAGAGCCGCGAGCGCATGGCGCCGACGACGATGAGCGTCGCCGCGGCGGCCACGCCGGCGAGCAGGGCGGCCAGTCCGGTCGCGGCCCGCGGTTCGCCGCTGGCCCAGAGCACACCCCACGGCACGAGCAGCGCGGCCGACGCGTACACCTGCACCGCGACGCCCTCGGCCGAGTCGTCGTTCCATGCCGCGTGCAGCCCGAGCGATCCGAATGCGCTGAGGGCGAGCAGGACGGTGAGCGCGTACCAGCCGCGGTCGGCCCCGGTGAGCGCGCCCGACAGGACGATCGGTGCGAGCACGAGCGAGACGACGAGCACCGCCGGTTCGCCGCGCCGGTGACCGGCGAGCAGCGCCGCACCGGCGACCGCGGTGGCGAGCCCCCAGCCGACGAGCATGTGCGACTGGCCGATCGGCGCCGGGGCGAAGATCGCGAGACCCGTGCCGAGCGCGACCGCGAGCCACCGCGGGAGCAGCAGCCCCCGCCAGGCCGCGACGCCCCAGAGCCCGGCGAGCACGGTGAGCGCGAGTGCGGTGAACCAGCCGGCCTCGTCGTGCGGTGCCACCGCCGCGGTCGTCGCGGCCACGAGGCCGGCGAACATCGCGACGAGCAGCAACGGACGGTTCCGACGTCCGTGGAGGGCCGCGCCCGCCGCCGCGCCGACCAGTCCGCACGCGAGCACCGTCGTCTCGGGGGCGGCGTGCCGCACGCCGCCCACCAGGAGGCCGGTGCCGACCACGAGCCCGGCAAGGCCGAGCAGCCCGAGCACCTGCCGGAACCGCCACCACGGTCCGCCCCGCTCCTCGGGCACCGCCGACGACAACCCGGCGAGCGCGAGGCCGAGCACTCCGGCGAGCAGCGCGCCCTGCGCGTCCGTGAAGTTGGCCCGCGCCATGACGATCCCGACGCCGACGAGCGCGAGCACCGCGCCGAGGTAGCCGAGCACCTCGGCGATGACCGGACCGCGCGGCGCGGTCGGTGGCGACGCCGGTCGCCGCGCGGCCTCATGCGCCTCGATCGCCGCGCGCTGCTCGGCCGAGACGAGCCCGGCCTGCTGCCAACGGTCGAGGAGCGCGCCGACCACGACCGGCGGAGCGCCCGCGGCGGTGGTCCCGGCCCGACGACGGGTGGCGACCACGATCGCGACCACGATGATGATGGGGATGAGCAATCCGAACATCCGTGCTCCTGCCTCAGGACCGGATCGGTGCCGACCGTGCGAGTCTCGCACCGGTGCCGTGTCTCGCCCAGCGGCGGAGGTCCCGGACGCCGCGAACCGGACGCGGCGGGCGGTACCGGCCCCGCTAGCCTCCCCGGGATGCGGATGTCCCGACTGTTCCTGCGCACGCTGCGCGACGATCCCGCCGACGCGGAGATCGACTCGCACCGCCTGCTCGTGCGCACGGGGGCGATCCGACGGGTCGCCTCCGGCATCTACTCGTGGCTCCCGCTCGGCAACCGGGTGCTGCGCAACGTCGAGGCGATCGTGCGGGAGGAGATGGATGCGGCCGGCGCCCAGGAGGTGACCCTCCCCATCGCGCAGCCGCTCGAGCTGTGGGAGCGCACGGGCCGGGACGTCGCCTACGGCCCGCAGATGTTCCGGCTCACCGACCGTCGGGAGACGGGTTTCGCGCTCGCGCCCACCGCCGAGGAGGTCATCACCTCCACCGTGGCCGCCGAGTACTCCTCGTACCGGGACCTGCCGGTGAACCTCTACCAGATCAACTGGAAGTACCGGGACGAGCTGCGGCCCCGCTTCGGCCTGCTCCGGTCGCGGGAGTTCCTCATGAAGGACGCCTACTCCTTCCACGTCGACGTCGAGGACCTGCGCGCGACCTACCGCGACATGTACGAGGCCTACGAGCGCGTCTTCGCCCGCTGCGGGCTCACCGTGCGCGCGGTCGAGGCCCAGGCCGGCGAGATCGGCGGCGACGTGAACCACGAGTTCATGGCCGTCGCACCGGTGGGGGAGGACGACTTCGTCTGGTGCTCCGGCTGTGACTACGCGGCCAACGTCGAGGCCGCCGTCCGGGCGGCCGTCCCGGGCGCCGCCGGCGGCGATCACCCGGCACCCGTCGACGTCGACACGCCGGGGGCCGGTGCCATCGCGGACGTCGCCGCGCTCCTCGGCGTGGACGCGGGATCGCTGCTCAAGTCGATCGCCTTCGACGTGGACGGCGACCTCGCCCTCGCCGTCGTCCCCGGCGACCGCGAGGTCAACGAGTTCGCGCTCCGGCGGGCGGTCGCCGGCCGGGCCGTGCGCCTCTACACGGAGGAGGACTTCGCGGCGCGACCCGATCTCCCGAAGGGCTTCATCGGCCCGCACCACCCCGACGTGCGCACCGTCGTGGCCGACCCGGCGGTGACGGATGGCACCGCGTGGGTGGTCGGCGCGAACCGGGTCGACGCGCACACCCGCCACGTGGTCGCCGGGCGCGACTTCCGTGTCGACGTGGTCGCCGACCTCGCGGTCGTGGTCACCGGCGACGGCTGCCCCCGCTGCGGCGGCGAGCTGCGCATCGACCGGGGCATCGAGGTCGGTCACGTGTTCCAGCTCGGCACGAAGTACACGACGGCCCTCGACGCCCGCTACACCGACGAGGCCGGCGCGCAGCACCCGATGGTGATGGGCTGCTACGGCATCGGCGTGTCCCGCATCGTGGCCGCAGTGGTGGAGGAGTGCTCCGACGAGTCGGGCATCGCCTGGCCCCCCGGCATCGCGCCCTACGACGTCCACCTCGTCGTGCTGCCCGGGTGCGGGGACTCGGCCGCCGGGGTCGTCGACGCCGCCGAGCGGCTCTACCGCGACCTGCAGGCCGCCGGCGTCTCGGTGCTCCTCGACGACCGGGAGGCGAGCCCGGGCGTGAAGTTCGCCGACGCCGACCTGCTCGGCATGCCCGTGCAGATCACGGTGGGCGCCAAGGGGCTGGCGCGGGGCGTGGCCGAGCGCAAGATCCGGCGCACGGGGGAGCGCGACGAGCTCCCCATCGACGGCGTCGTCGCGGCGCTGGCCCGGGCCTGAGGCCGGTTCCGGCCCCGCCCGAACCCCTCGGGGACCGTTCTGGTAACCTCTCGGGCGTTCGATCGTCCATCGGGCCCTTCCGGCCGGAACGACGTGGGCTTCTCGCCCACGTTTTTTGTTGCCGGGGGTCCCCGGCGGCCAGGTGAGGGAGGTGTTGAGATCATGGGGAAGGGTGACCGCCTCGACGATCTGCGCGCCCACCTCGAGGCCCCGCTCGCCGACCTCGGCCTCGATCTCTTCGACGTCGTGCGCACGGGCAAGGGTCGGGGCACCGTGGTCCAGGTCATGGTGGACCGTCCGGGCGGCGTCGACCTCGACGCCGTCACCGAGGCGACCCGGGTCGTCTCGCCGATGCTCGACGACTGGCCGGGCATCGACACCGCCTACACCCTCGAGGTCTCGAGCCCGGGGCTCGAGCGTCCGCTGCGTCGGCCCTCCCACTTCGCGGGGGCCCGGGGCATGACCGTCACGGTGCGCTGCCGCGACGCGGCCGGGGTGGCCCGTCGGGTCCGCGGCCTGCTCGTGGCCAGCGACGACGAGGGCTGCACCGTCGAGGTCGACGGCGCGCCCGAGCACATCCCGTTCGATTCGATCGAGCAGGCCCGCACCGTCTTCGAGTGGGGTCCGGCCAGCAAGCCGGGCCGCGGTTCGAAGCCGGGCCGCGTGAAGCAGGAGACCGCACACCAGTGAGGACGCACCGATGAACCGCGAGATGATGGACGCCCTGCGCGAGATCGCCAACGACAAGGGCATCTCCGAGGACGTCATGCTCCAGGCGCTCGCCGACGCGCTCGTCACCGCCTACAAGCGGATGCCGAACGCTGCCGAGGAGGCGCTCGTCGAGATCGACACGGAGACCGGCGAGATCCGGGTCATCGCCCAGGAGCTCGACGAGGACGGCCACGTCGTGCGCGAGTGGGACGACACGCCGGACGACTTCGGCCGTATCGCCGCGCAGACCGCCAAGCAGGTGATCCTCCAGCGGATCCGTGAGGCCGAGCGGGAGATGAAGTTCGAGCAGTACACGGGCCGTGAGGGTGAGATCGTCACCGGCATCATCCAGCAGACCGACCAGCGCTACACCCTGCTCGACCTCGGCACGGTCGAGGCCCTGCTCCCGCAGGCCGAGCAGGTGCAGAACGAACGCTACGAGCACGGTGGTCGACTCAAGGCCTACATCGTCGAGGTGCGCAAGACCGCCAAGGGCCCGCAGATCGTGGTGTCCCGCACGCACCCCGGCCTCGTGAAGTGCCTGTTCGAGCTCGAGGTGCCCGAGATCCTCGACGGCGTCGTCGAGCTGAAGGCCGTGGCCCGCGAGCCCGGTCACCGCACGAAGATCGCGGTCGCCTCGAACGACCCCAACGTCGACCCGGTCGGCGCGTGCGTGGGCGCCCGCGGGGCACGGGTGCGCATGGTCGTCAACGAGCTGCGCTCCGAGAAGGTCGACATCGTGCCGTTCTCCGAGGACCAGGCGGAGTTCGTGACGCGCGCGCTCGCGCCGGCCAAGGTGCGCGAGGTGCGCCTCCACGAGGACACCGGCACCGCCGAGGTCATCGTCCCCGACTTCCAGCTGAGCCTCGCGATCGGCAAGGAGGGTCAGAACGCCCGACTCGCCGCGCGCCTCACCGGCTGGCGCGTGGACATCAAGAGCGAGACCCAGCTCGCCGAGGAGGAGGCGGGCGGCGGCGTCGAGTACGCCGAGGGCGAGTGGGTCAAGGGCGCCGACGGTGAGCTCGTGTTCCAGCCGGCCGAGGGGGGCGAGGCCATCTCGGCCGCCGAGGCCGGGTACGCCGGCGCGACCCTCGGTGAGGCTGCGCCCGCCGCCGACCCGACCGGCGGCGCCGGCCCAGACGACGTGAGCGACCTCGAGCCGGGCCTCGGCACCGAGGTGGAGGCGGCCGAGGAGGCCGCGATGCACGTGGAGACCGAGGCCGAGGTCGCCGCCGAGGCCGAGGACACCGACGCGCCCGAGGGCGAGGCGGCCGAATCCCTGGAGGGCGAGGCATAGCGGGCATCCCGCGGCGCACCTGCGTGGGCTGCCGCCGGGTCGCCGGTCCCGACTCGCTCGAGCGGGTCACGGCCGGTCCCGACGGCTCCCTCCGGGTGGGCCGCACCGAGCCCGGCCGTGGGGCCTGGCTCTGCGCCGGTTCGCCGGCGTGCCTCGAGCGGGCCATCCGCCGGGGCGCCCTCCCGAGGGCGCTGCGCCGGACGGTCATGAACGAGGCGACCGACACGCTCCGTGTGACACTCTACGGAGCCGGGTCCGGTGGCACCACCGACCCGAGGCAGGACTGAGGAATCTTGGCGACGAAGAAGATCAGGGTCTACGAACTCGCACGCGAGCTCGGCGTGGAGAACCACGTCGTGCTCGAGTTGGCCGAGCAGCTCAAGATCGGCGTCAAGAGCCACTCGTCGAGCATCGACGACCCTTCCGCCGACCGCGTGCGCCGGCGGGCCGACGAGCTCGGCCTGCGTCGCGACCCGATCGTCGAGGAGCCGAAGCCGGCCGAGCCCAAGGCCAAGCCCGGCGCCAAGGGCGCGGCGAAGGGTGCGGCCGCGCCCGAGCCCGCGCCGACGCCCGAACCCGAGCCCGAGGCCCCGGCCACCGCGCCCGTGCGCTCCTCGCGGGTCGTCCGCTCGACCGGGGTCGTGACCGCCGGCGGCGCCACCGCTCCCGCCCCGCGCGCCGCCGAGCCCCCGGCCGCGCCCGTCGCGCCGGCCGCCTCGACGGAGACCCCGGCGCCGCCCGCGCCGCCGACCTCCCTCACCGGCAAGCCCGTCCCGCCGCCCCCGGGCCCGATGCGCTCGGTCTCCGGCAAGCCCATCCCGCCGCCCCCCGGCGGGCGTCGCATCCCGCCGCCCCCGGGCGCGGGTCGTCCGGCCGGTGGTGGTGGCACGGGTGCGCCCGGCGGGTACCGCGGCGGTCCCGGTGGTGGTCGTCCGATGGGCGGCGGCGGTGCGCCCGGCGGGTACCGCGGTGGCCCCGGTGGTGGTCCGGGTGGACCCGGCGGTCCCGGCGGACCGGGTGGTGGTCGCGGCGGTCCCGGCGGTGGTGTTCCCGGCGGGTTCGCCGGGCGCGGGCGACCGGGCGGTGGCCCGGGTCAGCGGCCCCGACGCAAGAAGAAGCGTCGTCGCGGGCTCGAGGATCTCGGCCCCGCGACCGCGCCGACCCTCACGCCCTCCGACGCACCCGTCCCCGAGGGCGAGATCGTGGTGCCCCGCGGCATCACGATCCAGGAGTTCGCCCCGAAGCTGAACCGCACGAGCGCAGACCTCGTCCGCCTGCTCTTCGACGCGGGCGAGATGGTCACCGGCACGCAGTCCCTCGCCGACGAGATGGTCGAGCTCATCGCCGAGCACCTCGGGGCCGAGGTCCTGCTCGTCGAGCCGGGCCAGGAGGCCGAGCGCGAGCTGCAGGAGCTCTTCGCCGACGACGACGAGGACGAGGACGCGGTGCTGCCGGTGCGCGCGCCGGTCGTCACCGTCATGGGCCACGTCGACCACGGCAAGACGACGCTGCTCGACCGCATCCGGTCGGCCAACGTCGTGGCCGGCGAGGCCGGCGGCATCACCCAGCACATCGGCGCCTACCAGGCCATGCACGGTGAGCGTCCGATCACCTTCATCGACACCCCTGGCCACGAGGCCTTCACCGCCATGCGCAAGCGCGGCGCCCAGGCCACCGACGTCGCGGTGCTCGTCGTGGCGGCCGACGACGGCGTCATGCCGCAGACCATCGAGGCCATCAACCACGCCAAGGCCGCCGAGGTTCCGATCGTCGTGGCCATCACGAAGGTGGACCGCGAGGACGCCGACACGACGCGGGTGCGCCAGCAGCTCGTCGAGCAGGAGCTCGTGCCCGAGGAGTGGGGCGGCGACACCATCATCAACGAGGTGGCCGCGCCCACCGGTCAGGGCGTCGACGAGCTGCTCGAGTCCATCGTGCTCGTCTCCGACCTCTACGACCCGCCGCTCGGGGCCAACCCCGACGTGCCGGCCCGGGCCTTCGTGCTCGAGTCGAACCTCGACCCGGGTCGCGGCCCGGTCGTCACCGCGCTCATCGAGCGGGGGACGCTGCGGGTGGGCGACCCGATCGTGGCCGGCGGCGGCTGGGGCAAGGTCCGCGCGATGTTCGACGACCAGGGTCGCAACGTCACCGAGGCCGGTCCCTCGACCCCGGTCGAGGTGCTCGGACTCGACGACGTCCCGCTCGCCGGTGACGAGCTGCGGGTGGCCCCGAACGACAAGGTCGCGCGCACCGTCGCCGAGGCCCGCGCCCGGCGGCGGCGGGCGGCCAACATGGCCCACCCGACCGTGCTCGCCGGCGGCGCCCGTCTCGAGGACATCTTCGCCATGGTCCAGCGGGGCGAGGTCGCCACGCTGAACCTCGTGCTCAAGGCCGACGTCCAGGGCTCCCTCGAGGCGCTCACCGACGCGCTCCGCAAGCTCGACCAGGAGCACGAGGAGGTCCGCCTCTCGTTCGTGCACCGTGCGGTCGGTGGGATCACCGAGTCCGACGTCAACCTCGCCGCGGTGGCCAACGCCAGCGTCATCGGCTTCAACGTGCGCCCGGACCGCAAGGCCCGCGAGCTCGCCGAGACCGAGCGGGTCGAGATGCGCCTCTACGAGGTCATCTACCAGATCCTCGACGACGTCAACAACGCCCTCCTCGGTCTGCTCAAGCCCGAGTTCGAGGAGGTCGTCACCGGCGAGGCCGAGGTGCGCGAGATCTTCTCCGTGCCCCGCATCGGCAAGATCGCCGGCTGCTACGTGCGCAACGGCGTCATCGCCCGTGGCTCGCAGGTGCGGTTCCTGCGCGAGGGCACCATCATCTGGAAGGGTGCGATCGCCTCGCTCAAGCGGTTCAAGGAGGACGCCCGCGACGTGCGCGAGGGCTTCGAGTGCGGTATCGGGCTCGAGAACTTCCAGGACCTCAAGCCGGGCGACCTCATCGAGACCTTCGAGCTCAAGGAGATCGCCCGCACGGCGCAGTGACGCGCGCGTCGGGCGGTTCGAGAGGGTCGGACCGTGGGTGGAGGACGCAACACCCCGAGGCAGTACCCGCGGTCGGCCCGGGTCAACGAGGTCGTGCAGCAGGTGCTCGCCGAGGAGCTCGAACGCCTCTCCGACCCGCGCCTCGGCTTCGTGACGATCACCGGCGTCGCGGTCTCGGCCGACCTGCGCCACGCCGACGTCTTCTACACGGTGATGGGGCCGCCGGCCCAGCACGCCGAGACCGCGGCCGGCCTCACCGCGGCCAAGCCCCACCTGCGCGCGACCCTCGGTCGGCAGGTGCGCATGAAGTACCTGCCCGACCTCCACTTCCGCGAGGACCCGGGCCTCGAGCAGGGTCTGCGCATCGAGGCGATCCTGCGGGACATCCACGAGCAGGACGCAGCCCGGGGGAGTGACCCGGACGCCGGAACGGGAGCGGACGAGGGTGTCGACGACTGAGGTCGACGACGCGCTCCGGCGGGCGGCGGCGGTCATCGCGGCCGCCCCGGAGGTCGCGCTGGCCTGCCACGTGAACCCCGACGGCGACGCGCTCGGCTCGATGCTCGCGCTCCACCTCGCGCTGCGCGCCGCGGGTCGTCGCTCGGTGGCCTCGTTCCCCGAACCGTTCGTGGTCGCCGACCACTACCGCGACCTCGCCGGCCTCGACACGCTCACCGAGCCCCCGGCCTTCCCGGAGGCGCCCGCGGTCATGGTCACCTTCGACGCCGGTTCGATCGACCGGCTCGGCGGGCTCGCAGCCGCCGCGGGTCGGGCCACCGAGCTCATCGTCGTGGACCACCACGTCTCGAACACGCGCTTCGGCACGATCAACGTCATCGACCCGACCGCGGCGGCGAGCGGGGTGGTGGTGCGGCGCCTGCTCGCCGCGCTCGACCTGCCCCTCGACCGCGACGTGGCGATCGACCTGTACGCCGCGCTCATCTGCGACACCGGCCGGTTCCAGTACGAGTCGACGACCCCCGAGGTGTTCGACCTCGCCCGCGAGCTCGCGGCCTTCGACCTGCCGATCCCGTCGCTCAGCCGCACGCTGTTCGAGGAGCACCGCTTCGCGTACCTCGGGATGCTCGGTGAGGCGGTGGCCCGCATGGTGCTCGAGGCCGACCGGGGCCTCGTGTGGACCGCGGTCACCCAGGACATGCTCGCCCGGCACGGCTGCACACTGGACGAGGCCGAGGGGCTCATCGACATCGTGCGCCGCACCCGCGAGGCCGAGGTCGCCTGCGTGCTCAAGGAGACCGACGACGGCCGGGTGACGGTGAGCCTGCGCTCGGTGGGTCGGGTCGACGTCTGTGCGATCGCGACCGCCCACGGCGGCGGCGGGCACCGCTTCGCCGCCGGGTTCACGAGCGAGGCCGACCTCGACGGCACGATCGCCCTCATCCGGGCCGCGCTCTGAGCCGGGCCTACGCTCGCGCCATGCCGACCACCGACGCCGAGCGACGCACGGTGGACGGGCTCGTGGTGGTCGACAAGCCGACGGGCTGGACGTCCCACGACGTGGTGGCGAAGCTGCGCGGCATCTACGGCCAGCGTCGCATCGGGCACGCGGGCACCCTCGACCCCGACGCCACGGGCGTGCTGCTCGTCGGCCTGGGACGCGCGACGCGCCTGCTGCGGTTCCTGCAGGAGGCGGGCAAGGAGTACGAGGGTCGCGTGGCCTTCGGTGTGGCCACCGACACGCTCGACGCTGCGGGCACCGTGCTCGAACGGGCGGAGATGCCGGTGACCGCGGCCGATCTCGACGGCGTGCTCGAACGGTTCCGCGGCGACATCCACCAGGTGCCCCCGATGGTCTCGGCCATCAAGGTCGGCGGCCGCCGCCTCCACGAGCTCGCCCGGGCCGGCACCGAGGTCGAGCGCGCGCCGCGCCCCGTCCACATCTCGCGCCTCGAGGTGCTCGACCTCGAACCCGGTCCGTTCCCGGTCGCCACCATCCGGGTCGCCTGCTCGAGCGGCACCTACATCCGCACGCTCGCCGCCGATATCGGCGCGGCCCTCGGCGGATGCGCCCACCTCGCCGCGCTGCGGCGCACCCGGGTCGGTTCCTTCACCCTCGACGAGGCCCGTCCGCTCGACGCGGTGGTCGCCGATCCGCACGCGGCGACCCTCGACCTCGTCACCATGGTCCGGGACCTGCCCACCGAGACGGTCGACGAGGCCACGGCGATCGCGGTGCGCCACGGCTCGGTGTTCCCGGCCTGCACCTTCGCGGCCGCCACCGAGGGTCAGCCGGTCGCCGTGGTCGGCGACGGTGCGCTGCTCGCGGTCTACGAGCGTCGGGGCGCCGGCGTCAAGCCGGTCGTGGTGGTCGCGGGGAGCGCGGGCTGATGGCGACGCGCGTCCGCCGCGAGCGGGAGGACCCCGGGCCCTGGTCCACCGGGAGCGTGGTGACGATCGGCGCCTTCGACGGCGTCCACGGCGGGCACCGCCGGGTGCTCCAGCTCGTGCGCGAGCTCGCGGACGCCCGTGGCCTCGACGCGGTCTGCGTGACCTTCGATGAGCACCCGGCCCGCGTCGTGCGGCCGGACTCCGCCCCGCGGCTCCTCACCGACACCGAGCACAAGCTCGAGCTGCTGGCCGCGGCCGACCTCGTCGACCTCGTCGCCGTGCTCACCTTCGACGCCGAGCGAGCCGCCGAGACCGCCGAGGAGTTCGTGCAGGAGGTGCTCGTGGAGCGCCTCGCGGCCCGGCTCGTTGTGGTGGGCGCGGACTTCCACTTCGGCCGCGGGCGCGGCGGCGACGTGGCCATGCTCGACCGGGTCGGGGCCGACCTCGGCTTCGAGGTCATCGGCCTCGGGCTCGTGGCGCCCGCCGACGATCCGCAGCACGAGGCGTACTCCTCGACCCGCGTGCGCGGCCTGCTCGCCGCGGGCGACGTGGCGGGTGCCGCCGCGCTGCTCGGCCGTCCGCACGAGGTGCGCGGCACGGTCGTGCACGGGGATGCCCGCGGTCGCGAGCTGGGCTTCCCGACCGCGAACGTCCCGGTCGACGACGGGATCCTGCTGCCCGCCGACGGCATCTACGCGGGGACCCTGCGCGCCGATGACGGCATCGAGCGGCCGGCGGCCATCAGCCTCGGACGGCGCCCGACCTTCTACGCGGACCAGGGCGCGTCCCTACTCGAGGCCCACGTGCTCGACTTCACCGGCGACCTCTACGACCGTCCGGTGGCCGTGCGGTTCGTGGAGCGGCTGCGGGGGGAGGAGCGGTTCGACTCGGTCGAGGCCCTCGTCGAGCAGATGGGCCGTGACTGCGAACGGGCCCGGCAGATCCTCGGGGCCTGAGCACCCTCAGCCGTCGGCCCGACCCCACCGGCCCGCGAGGGCGGCCAACGCGGCTGCCGACGGTCGCGGGGTCCGGTCCTGGCGGAACAGTCCGACCGGGGTGATCTCGCCGACCGGCCGCGTGAGCGCGGTGTGCCAGTCGAACTGATCGCCCCGGCTGTACCAGCACAGGCCGTGGTGGGGGATGCCGTCGGTGCGCAACCCCTCGACGACCCCGGCGATCGCGTCGAGCCAGGCGACCTGCTCCTCGGGTGGGTACCCGAGGTTCGAGGTCTCGGCGATCCACGCGTCCACGCCGTAGCGCGCGTGCCACGCCTGCGCCTCGGTCGCGTAGGCCCCCGCGGTCGTCGGCGGATCGGGGAGGTCGGTGACCGGTGCGCCGCGTCGGCGCAGGCCGATCGGGTACACGTCGTGCCCGGCCACGACGCGGCGGTGGTCCCGGACCGCGAGCGCGTCGATGCGGGCGCGCTGGTCGGCGTCGATGCGTTCCGCGATGCGGGCTCCGGTACCGCGCGGTTCGACGCCGAAGTGCAGGTCCCAGACCAGCCAGTCGTCGGATCGCGCGTCGTCGGCCTCGGGGGCCGCGCCCGCGCCGTCGTCGAGGTGGCAGGGGAATCCCTCCGATCCCACCCACCAGCCGTCCCGGTCCGCACGGATGCGGGCGATGGCCCCGAGGTTCGCCTCGACGATGTTCGCGAGCGCCGTCGCGTAGGCGCCCTCCTCGGCGCGCCGATCGTTCCAGAGCCCGAAGCGCGCGGACATGAGCGCGTGCACACCGGGTTCGTTCACCGGGGTGAACCATGCGATCCGCGGGTAGCGCGCGAGGAAGGCGTCCACGTACCGCCAGAACGCCTCGACGAACGAACGGTCGACGAACCCGGGGAGGTGGTCGGGGAGCCCGAAGTGGAGGAGGTCCACGATCGGCTCGAGACCCTGCGCCTCGCAGGTCGCGAGCATGCGGTCCCAGAGCGTCCAGTCGTAGGTGCCCGGTTCCGGTTCGGTGAGACGCCAGGGCATCCCGTGGCGCACCACCCGGACCCCGAGCCCGGCGACGTCGCCGAGGTCGGCGGCCATGCGCTCGAGGTGGCCGGACCGGGCGAACTCGTCGACCCGGTGGTCGCCGCCGTCGTGGGTGACGATCGGGTCGGACCCCTCTTCGCCGACCGAGACGAGCAGGTCGGGGAACTCGCGCACGGCCACGACGGCGATCATCGCACGGCCTGCGGGGCCCGGCCGGGGCCGGAGGGGCGCCCGGACGGGCCCCGGTGCTACCCTCTCCGGGTTCCCGGCACGGTCCGGGAGCGTTGTCCCACCCGCCGGACCGGTTCACCGGATCCCGCCGACGAGAGATCAGACCCGAAGCGCATGCCGAACAAGACCGCAACGATCACCGAGCACCGACTCCACGAGTCCGACACGGGCTCGCCCGAGGTGCAGGTGGCGATCCTCACGGAGCGCATCAACCACCTCACGGAGCACCTGAAGGTCCACAAGAAGGACCACCACTCGCGCCGTGGGCTGCTCATGCTCGTCGGTCGCCGTCGTCGCCTCCTGGACTACCTGAAGCGCAACGACGTCGAGCGGTACCGAGCGCTCATCGCGAAGCTCGGTCTCCGTCGGTAACGACGGTTCCATCGGGAGCGGCCTCGGGCCGCTCCCGTTCCACATCCGCCCCCGATCGTCGGGAGCGGATGACCATCCGGCGAGGTGTCGGATGGGGGTTGTCAGTGGCCAGGGTTCGACCGCCGGTGCATCCGCCGGGTCCGGGCGAGCCGGGGATCCTCAACGGCAGGCTCACCGCCGGTCCGATGATGCCGGTCGTACACGAGAG
>JBJTQX010000014.1:0-31392 GCA_046075855.1 Actinomycetes bacterium | reverse complement strand
GTGACGGCGACCGGGCCCGGGAGCAGCTGACCCAGGCCAACCTGCGGTTGGTCGTCTCGATCGCCAAGCGCTACCTGGGTCGTGGACTCCCCATCCTCGACCTCGTGCAGGAGGGCAACCTCGGGCTCATGCGGGCCGTCGAGAAGTTCGACTACACGAAGGGGTTCAAGTTCTCGACCTACGCGACCTGGTGGATCCGGCAGGCCATCACCCGATCCATCGCCGATCAGGCTCGCACCATCCGCATCCCCGTGCACATGGTCGAGACGATGAACAAGGTCACCCGGACCCAGCGTCAACTCCTCTCGGAGCTCAACCGCGAACCGACCATCGAGGAGATCGCGGCGAAGGTCGACATGACGCCGGAGCGGGTGCAGGAGATCATGCGGTTGGGGCAGGACCCGCTCTCGCTCGAGTCGCCCGTGGGGGAGGAGGAGGGATCCTCGATCGGCGACTTCGTCGCCGACCCGAACGCGGTCGCCCCGGCGGCGGCGGCCGACCTCGCCCAACTCCAGGAGGACATCCGGGAGGCGCTCGATGAACTCAACGAGCGCGAGCGGGAGGTGGTCATGTTGCGGTTCGGCCTCGAGGACGGCCAGATCCGCACGCTCGAGGAGGTCGGCAAGGCCTTCGGCGTCACGCGGGAGCGGATCCGCCAGATCGAGTCGAAGACCCTCGCCAAGCTGCGTCACCCGACGCGGCGGAGTGCCCGCCTGCGGGAGTACCTGCCCGAACTCTGACGGGCGGCGCGGTCGGGACCGCTCGCTCGTCAGCCGACCGGCTGGGCGACGTCCTCGTCGAGCACGATCACCCGCAGGTTGGGTCGGTCCTCGGTCCGCAGGCGCTCGACCCCGAGCTCGACCGCGGCCTGGAGCCGATCGAAGACCCGCGTGTCGCGCAACCACTCGAGCCGGCGACGGATCTGCTCGTAGCGAGCCCGTCCGGCCCGAGCCCCGAGGTAGTACCCGGCGGCGAACCCGACGATGAGACCCACCCGAAGCTTCATGGGATGTCTTGCTACCACGTGCGAGCGGGCTGCGTCGGGTTCGGACCGTCCGGACCGGCCCGCTGCGGGAGGCTGGTAGCCTGCCCTTCTCGCACCCCCGGGTGCGGATTCCGGGGTAGCTCAACCGGCAGAGCAAGCGGCTGTTAACCGCTAGGTTGAGAGTTCGAGTCTCTCCCCCGGAGCACCGGACGCCCGATCCTGAACGGATCGGGCGTCGTTGCGCCCGGGCACCGGGTGGAGTCCAGCGGTGACCACCGGAAGGTGGCCGGGGTCCCGTACGCTCTCGGCCCGGGACGGTCGGTCGACGGGAGACGGGGGCACGGTGAGCGGGAACCACGACGCGGCGCACACGGGAGTGGATGAGGAGCCGCGTCCGCCGCGGCCCGGACTCCAGGCGGTGGCGCTGGCGTTGGTGGCGGTGCTCACCGTGGCGCTCGCGGTGTTCGTGAACTCGGGCGACCCGGCACTCCCGGAACCCGCGGAGGCGGCGGGCGGTGTCGACACGTGGGCGTGGACCCGCATCGCGGACGAGCAGCCGTGGCGCGGTCGCGCCGGTCTCCACGTGGTCGAGCTCGACGGAGCGTTCCTCCTCATGGGCGGGCGCACCCCCGAGCGGTCCACGGTGCCCGGCGCGGGCACGATCTGGGGTGACGTCTGGCGCAGCACCGACCGTGGGCGTACCTGGGAGGTCGTCCGCGAGCAGGATCGCCCCGGGGCATGGGCGCCTCGTGCCTACTTCCAGGCGGTGGCGCACGACGGGTACGCGTACGTGCTCGGCGGGCAGGACTTCCGCGTGGTCCCGTCCGGGTGTCCCGCGGGGATCCCGGGCTGCCCACCCGAGGTGCCGACCTCGACCTTCTTCAACGACGTGTGGCGGTCGCGCGACGGCGTCGAGTGGGAGCGCAGGACCGACGCGGCGCCGTGGGCCGGGAGATCCGGGCTCCGTGCGGTCTCGTTCGATGGTTGGATCTGGATCTTCGGCGGTTCGCGCAACGACGACAGCGCGGTGGTGGGAGCCCAGGGCCCGGTGCGCGAGTACTTCAACGACGTCTGGCGGTCCCGGGACGGCTCGGAGTGGGAGCAGGTCACCGGCGACGCGCCGTGGGCGCCGCGAGCGGGCGCGGTCGTGGTCGTCCGCGACGGCGAGCTGTACCTCCTCGGTGGGGAGGCCGGCTTCACCTGCACCCCGCTGCCCGACTGCGAGCCGCCGTACTTCAACGACGTGTGGCGATCCGCGGACGGTGCCGAGTGGGAGCAGGTCACGGAGGCCGCCGGCTGGTCGCCCCGACCCGGGCACCAGTGCGTGGTGACCGAGGAGTTCATCTGCTTCGGGGGTTTCGGACTCGAGGAGAACCCGTCCGACGTCTGGACCAGCAGCGACGGACGCCGGTGGCGCCTCGTGAGCGAGGAGCCGTGGAACGCCCAGGATCCGACGGAGGTCCGCTACGACTTCGAGGCGTTCTCGAGCCGCGAGGGCGGGGAGTGGGAGGTCTTCACCTTCGGGGGGGACCGCGAGACCTTCGACTTCACCGATCCGACGAACTACACCCGGGTCGACGACGACGTGTGGCGGTTCGGTCCCGCCCACTCCGCTCCGGACTGAGCGACCGGGGCGGGGCTTAGGCTGCGCCCCACGGGGCCGTAGCTCAGTGGTCAGAGCAAGGGACTCATAATCCCCAGGTCGAAGGTTCGATCCCTTCCGGCCCCACCCCCGCCCGCGGGCGCCGAGGACCTCCGGGGTTCAGTTCCGGCCCGGATCTGCCGATGCAACCGGGTCGGAAGGACCAGACAGCGCATGGACCGGGACCGGTTGCACATCCGCCGCGGGCGGTACGAGGGGCTCCGCGTGACCGCGGGCCTCGTCGCGTGTGTCGTCGCAACCCTCCTCGCAGCACCGGTCACCTCGGCCCAGGCCGCGGCCGATCCGCAGTCCGGCGCGGTGGCCTCGGCGCTCGATCGGGCGGCGACCCGCGCCGAGCGCGACGGCGAGGTGCCGGTCATCGTGCGCCTCGACCCGGACGCGACGCGCCCCACCGTGCACGATGCGCAGGCGGCCATCATCGACGCCGTCGGTCCCTCGGCCACGGTGGAGCACCGCTACGCGAGCATCCCGGCGGTCGCACTCACCGCGGACGCGGTTGCGATCGACCGCCTCCGGCGGGTGCCCGGTATCGATGGGGTCGCGATCGACCGCCCGGCCGCGGTCGACCTCGCGTCGTCCGTGCCATCGGTCGGCGGTGACCGCACCCGGAACGCCGGCGCCGCCGGCCGCGGGCAGACGATCGCCATCCTCGACACCGGGGTCGATGCGGCCCACCCGATGCTCGCAGGTCGGGTGGTCGGCGAGGCCTGCTTCTCGCGCGGCGGGAACTGCCCCAACGGTGCCACGGTGCAGTACGGATCGGGGTCGGGTGCGCCGTGCACGTTCGCATCGGCCTGCCTCCACGGAACCCACGTGGCTGGCATCGCGGCGGGGGACGGCGGGACGAGCTTCGGGGTCGCCCCCGATGCGGACCTGCTCGCGATCCAGGTCGCGTCGCTCTACAACGGCAGCCTCGTCTCCTGGACGAGCGACCAGCTGGCCGGCCTCGACTGGATCTACGCGCAGCGCACGAGCTTCGACATCGCGGCGGTGAACATCAGCCTCGGGTACTCGCGCTTCAGCGATCGCCCGACCTGTGACACCGAAGGCGCGTCCTCCGGGTACTCGGCCGCGGTCAACCGACTCCGTTCGAACGGCACCGCAGTGGTCGCAGCCACCGCGAACGACGGCAGCACCACCGGGATCGCATTCCCCGCCTGCCTGACCGGTGTCTACGGCATCGGCAGCACGAACGACGGGGGTGCGGTGTCCTCGTTCTCGAACCGCAACGCCCTCATGGCCTACTGGGCTCCGGGCGAGGCCATCGTCTCCTCGGTGCCCGGTGGTGGTACGGCCTCGGCGAGTGGAACCTCGATGGCCACCCCGCACGCCGCAGGTGCGTTCGCGGTCCTCTCCGCCGCCCGCCCGGGTGCCACCCTCGACGAGCTCGCGAGTCGGTTCACCGCCAGTGGGACGGCGGTCACGGGCGACAGCTATGGCAAGCCGCGGATCGAGGTGTGGCGGGCGCTCGGGATCGACACGTTCTCCCGGGCACTGCCGATCGCACCCGACATCGTCGCGCCGCTCGTGGCGAACACGGCCGACGCGACCCGCGAGACCGGCGAGCCGGTGCACGCCGGCGTCACGAGCAGCGGCTCGCTCTGGTGGTCCTTCGATGCTCCCACGGCGGGTTCCCTGTCGTTGTCCACCGAGGGATCGGGGATCCGCACCGTGCTCGCGGCCTACACGGGCTCGACCGTCGGCTCGCTCACCTCGGTGGCTGCGAGCAGCGACACGGGTCCGGGCGGGTCGAGCTCCATCGCGATCTCGACGGTTGCGGGAACCCGCTACTCGGTGGCCGTGGCCGGTCGCGGCACAGCCACCGGGTCGATCCGGCTGGCTGCGCGGTGGGCGCCCCTCGGCGGGTACCACCCGGTGACCCCGGCCCGCGTGCTGGACACCCGCACCTCGGGTGGTCCGATCGGCGCAGGGGCGACTCGGTCCCTCGGCGTGCTCGGGCTCGGAGGTGTGCCTGCGAGCGGCGTCCGGGCGGTCGCGATGAACGTGACGGTGACGGGCGGCACGGCGCCGTCGGTGCTCACCGTCTGGCCGACCGGACAGGCCCGTCCCGTCGCCTCCAACCTCAACTGGGTACCCGGTGACACGCGGCCCAACCTCGTGGTGTCGGCGACCGGCGTGCTCGGCGCGGTCGACCTCTACAACCTCGCGGGCTCCGTGCAGGTCGTGGCCGACGTGATCGGGTGGTACGACGACGGCTCCGTGGTCGGTGGCGCCGATCTCCACCCGCTCACCCCGAGCCGAATCCTCGACACCCGCGACGGCACCGGCTCCGCCACCTCGCCCTTCGGGCCGGGGGAGTCGCGCATCCTCGAGGTCGCGGGCCGGGGCGGCGTGCCGGCTTCGGGGGCGACCGCCGCCGTGCTCAACGTGACGGTCACCGACCCGACGGACTCGTCGTTCCTCACCATCTGGCCGAGCGACGTGGCGCGCCCACTGGCGTCGAGCCTCAACTGGCCGGCCGGCGCGACCCGTCCGAACCTCGTCGTCGCACCGCTCGCCGCCGACGGGAGCCTCGCGCTGTACAACCTCACCGGACAGGTCGAGGTGATCGCCGATGTGGTCGGGTGGTACGGGGGCACCGACGGTTCGCACTTCGTGGCCCAGTCGCCCGTGCGGATCCTCGACACCCGCCCGAGCGGGTTCCCCCTGGCGCAGGGGGAGTCGCGCACCCTCACCGTCGCCGGTTCGGGTGGCGTGCCGACCTGGGCCAACGCGGTGGTGCTCAACCTCACCGGGACGGAGCCGACCGCGGCGACCTTCGTCACCGCCTGGCCGGCCGGCGTGCCCCGACCGCTCGCCTCGAGCCTCAACCTCGGTGCCGGCGAGACGGTGCCCAACCTCGTCGTGGTGCCGTTGGGTACGGGCGGCGCCATCTCGCTCTACAACAACCTCGGGCGGGTGCACCTCGTCGCCGACGTGGTCGGCTGGTACGGCTGATCGATCCACTGCGGGTGAAGATGGCCGGGTGAACGCCGGTCACCGACCCGACCGAGTCCGCGGCGGACTCGAGGTGCTCGGCCGTCCCTCGTGGCCGGAGCTGCGGCGGCGCCTGCCGAGGCTCGTGCTCGGCATCCTCGTGCTCGGTGTCGGCGTGGCGGCCACCGTGCAGGCCGAACTCGGCATCTCGCCGTACGACGTGCTGCACCAGGGCATCGCGCGCGTCACGGGCATCGACTTCGGGGTCGTGGTCATCGGCCTCGGCCTGCTCATCCTGCTCCTGTGGTTCCCGCTCGGACAGCCCTTCGGCGTCGGCACGATCGCGAACGTGCTCACGGTCGGACTCGTCATCGATGCAGCGCTGGGAGTCCTCCCGCACGTCGAGCCGCTCGCGGTTCGCATCCCCCTGCTGCTCGGGGGCACGGTGCTCATCGGGTTGGGGGCGGGGCTGTACATCGGGGCGGGGCTCGGGCCGGGTCCCCGGGACGGGCTCATGACGGCGTTCGCACGGCGGGGGCATCCGCTGTGGCTCGTGCGCACGGTGCTCGAGTTCTCCGCGCTCGCCGTGGGGTTCGTCCTCGGAGGTGACGTCGGGATCGGCACGGTCCTCATCGCGTGCTCGATCGGGCCGCTGGCCCACGGGTTCCTCGCCCGGCTCCACCTCGGGGTCCGGGGGGCCGATCCACAGCTCGGGGCGAGCCTCGGCGAGTGATCCGGTTGGCGCAGCGCGTGCCCGCGTCGGACAATGGTCCCATGACCCGGCCATCCCGCCTCGATGAACCCGCGATCCGCGAGGGGCTCGCCGCGCTGCCCGCCTGGACCCGCGACGGGGATCGGCTCCGCCGCTCGGTCGAAGCCGGTTCGTTCGCGGCGGCCATCGCGTTCGTGACGCGCGTCGGCTTCCTGGCGGAGGCCGCCGATCACCACCCCGACCTCGACATCCGGTGGCGCACCGTGCACCGCGCGCTCACCACCCACGATGCCGGCGGCATCACCGAACTGGACCTCCGGCTCGCCGCCGAGGTCGACCGTGTCGTGGCTGAGGGTGGCGCGTCGTGACGACGGTCGTCGTGCTCGTCGTCATCGCCGGGCTCATCGCCGGCTTCCTCGCGGCGGTGGCGCTCGACCGCGGCCCCTCGGTGGGGGATCTCGCGGTCGCCTACGAACGGGCGTGGGACCGGCTCGACTTCGCCACCCTGTGGGCGGTGTCGGGACCCGTCCTGCGGGACGGGCTCACCCGTCGCCAGTTCATCGCCGCGAAGCGTGCCGCCTACTCCGCAGGGGAGCACCCGGTCGGCCTCGTGGCCCGGACCTCGCTCGACGACGTGGCGGTCGCAGGCGAGGTGGCCGTCGCGCTCACGCGGCTCGACCTGCGCGACGGGGCCGAGGTCCGCAACGAGGTGCGGATGGAGCGCCGCATGGGCCGTTGGGAGGTCACCGGCTACCGCCTGCGCGACGGGGTCCCGGAGTCCTGACCCCGCCGGTCGAGGGCGGTCGGGGCGTCTAGCCTCCCCGGCGTGACGACCCCCGCGCTCCTGCTGACCGGTGGCGCGAGCCGCCGGATGGGGCGGCCGAAGGCGCTCATCGAGATCGACGGTGAGCGCCTCGCCGAGCGGGCGGCCCGTGTGCTCGCCGAGGTCTGCGCACCGGTCGTGGAGGTCGGACCCGGCCACACCGGACTCCCTCACGTCATGGAGGACCCTCCGGGGGACGGACCGCTCGCCGCGCTCGTCGCGGGCTCCGCCGCGGTGCCGGACGGCGTGCCGATCCTCCTCGTGGCCTGCGATCTCCCGGCCCTCGACCCGTCGGTCCTGCAGCTCATCGCGCACCGTCCAGGCACCTCCACGGTGGTCCCCGAGGCACACGGACGGCTCCAGGTGCTCTGCGCCCGGTACGGGCCCGACGCACGGGCGGCGGCGCCGGCGGTGCTCGCCGACGGAGGTCGGTCGATGGTGTCGCTCCTCGATCGGGTCGGGTACGAGGTGCTCGACGAAGCGGGGTGGTCGAGTCTGGTCGGGACGGAGGTGTTCGACGACCTCGACACGCCCGAGGAGCTCGATCGCTTCCTGTCCGGCGTGCGCGGCGACCGGGGCGCACGCCGGTGACCGGGCGGCGGCCGGTGCAGCCCGCGCAGGTCACGGTGCTCGCGGAGGGTCGGCGCCGCGCGGTCCCCGATCGGCTCGCCGCCGAGGAGCCGATGGAGATCCGCGCCCACGGGCCCGGGCAGGAGCCGGTGTCGGTGGGGGTGACGATGCGCACCCCGGGCCACGACTTCGCGCTCGCGGTGGGTCTGCTCTCGTCCGAAGGTCTGCTCGCCGCGGCCGGTGGCCTGGCGGGTGTCGCGTACTGCACCGCAGGCGTGAGCGAGCAGCGCTACAACATCGTCACGGTGCGGACCCGCGGGACCTTCGTCGGCCCGGCTCGCGACCGGGCGTTCCCCGCCTCCTCCTCGTGCGGACTGTGCGGCAAGGCCGCGCTCGAGGACCTCGCGCTCCTCGTCCCACCCCTGCCGCCGGGCCCCGAGGTCGACGCGGCGGTCCTCACGTCGCTCCCCACGCAGTTGCGTGCGGCCCAGTCCGTGTTCGACGAGACGGGCGCGCTGCACGCGGCGGCGCTCACTTCGGCGGATGGTCGCATCGTGGTCGCACGCGAGGACGTCGGTCGCCACAACGCCGTCGACAAGGTGGTGGGCGAGCGCATCCTCGATCCGGCGCTCGATCCCGACGGCGCGCCGATCCTCGCGGTGAGCGGTCGGGTCTCGTTCGAGATCATGCAGAAGGCGGCGGCCGCGCGGGTCCCGATCATCGTGGCGGTCTCGGCGCCGACGAGCCTCGCCGTGGAGGTTGCCCGCACGCTCGGACAGACCCTCGTCGGCTTCGTCCGCGACGGACGGGCCACGGTCTACGCAGGGCTCGAACGCATCGTCGGGGAGGGCTGAGTGGCCTGGCCCGGATCCGCCCGCATCCGGTCACCCCGCGGTCTGCGTCGCGATCTGTGGGTGGGTTTCGCGCCCAACGGCATCGGCCAGCAGAAGCCGAACCACTTCGGTGACATGGCCCGCACCGTCTGGAAGCACCGACGCAACCTCCCGTACGCGTGGCGGATCCTCCGCAAGGGCGTGTGCGACGGGTGCGCGCTCGGCGTGGCCGGCTTCCACGACTGGACCCTCGACGGCGTGCACCTCTGCACCACTCGACTCGAGCTGCTCGAGCTGAACACGATGCGCGCCCTCGACCCGGCCCGTCTCGCCGACGTCGCGGCGCTCGCCGACCTCGACGGTGCTGCTCTGCGGGGGCTCGGCCGGCTCCCGTACCCGATGCTCCGTCGCCGGGGGGAGCCGGGGTTCACACGGATCGGCTGGGACGAGGCGCTCGACCTCGTCGCGGACCGCATCCGTGCCGCAGATCCCTCCGAGGTCGGCCTCTACCTGACCGCACGCGGCATCACGAACGAGGTGTACTACGTCGCGCAGAAGTTCATGCGCTACATCGGGTCGCCGAACGTCGACAACGCGGCTCGGGTCTGCCACGCGCCATCCACCGTGGTGCTGAAGCAGGCGATCGGGCACGGCGCGACGACGTGCTCGTACACCGACGTGATCGGCAGCGACCTCATCGTGCTCTTCGGTGCGAACGTGGCGAACGCACAGCCGGTGTTCATGAAGTACCTGTACCTCGCGCGGCGTCGCGGCGCGAAGGTCATCGTGGTGAACCCCTTCCGTGAGCCGGGGCTCGAGCGGTACTGGGTGCCGAGCAACCTCGAGAGCGCGGCGTTCGGCACCCGCATGGCTGACGACTTCTTCGAGGTGCACACCGGGGGTGATGCGGCGTTCATCAACGGCGTGCTCAAGGTGCTGCTCGCGCGCGGCGCGGTCGACCGGGCCTTCGTGCGGGAGCGGACCTCGGGGTTCGGCGACCTCCTGGCTGCGCTCGAGGAGCAGACCTTCGCCGAGCTCGAGCACGCGTCGGGGGCGAGCCGGGCCGACATGGAGCGATTCGCCGACCACTACGGGACGGCCGACGCCGCGGTGCTCGTCTGGTCGATGGGCATCACCCAGCACCGACACGGGGTCGAGAACGTGGCTGCGATCACGAACCTCGCCCTGCTGCGGGGCAACGTGGGTCGCCCCGGCACCGGGCTCATGCCCATCCGGGGGCACTCCGGGGTGCAGGGCGGCGCGGAGATGGGCGCGTACTCGACCGCGTTGCCGGGGGGCGTCCCGGTCGACGCTGAGCACGCGGCTCGGCTCTCCGAGCAGTACGGGTTCCCGGTGCCGGCCACCCCGGGGCTGCGCGCCGAGGAGATGCTGCTCGCCGCGCACCGGGGGCGGCTCGACGTCCTCTACTCGAGCGGAGGCAACTTCCTCGAAGTGCTGCCCGACCCGGACCTCACCCGGCACGCGCTCGCCCGGGTCCCGCTGCGGGTCCACCAGGACATCGTGGTCAGCGCGCAGATGCTCGTCGATCCGGGGGAGGCGGTGCTCCTCCTCCCCGCGTGCACTCGCTACGAGCAGCGGGGTGGTGGCACGGAGACCACGACCGAGCGCCGCATCGTCATGAGCCCGGAGGTGCGCGGCCCGCGTGTGGGAGAGGCCCGCTCGGAGTGGGAGATCTTCCGCGACCTGGCCCAGCGTGTCGACCCTGGGCGGGCCCACCTCATCGACCTCCCCGACGCGCAGGCGGTGCGCGAGGAGATCGCCCGCATCGTGCCGATGTACGCGGGCATCGAGGACCTGCGTGAGCTCGGCGACTCGGTGCAGTGGGGTGGGGCCCGCCTCGGCGAGGACGGGGTCTTCCCGACCCGCGATGGCCGAGCCCACTTCAGCCCGGTCGTTCCGACGGTGTACCTGCCACCCGAGGGGCGCTTCCTGCTGTCCACCCGTCGGGGCAAGCAGTTCAACTCGATGGTGTTCCGCGCGAAGGATCCGCTCACCGGGGCGGGTCGCGACGCGGTGTTCATGGCGCCGGCGGACATCGAGAAGCTCGGGCTCGCTGACGGTGACGCGGTCGAGGTGAGATCCCGGAACGGCCGGCTGCTCGGCACCGCGCGAGCCTCGGCGATCCGGGCGGGCAACGTCCAGGTGTTCTTCCCGGAGGGGAATGTGCTCGTGGGCGCCGACGATGGCTGCGCGGTCTCGGGCATGCCGGCCTACACGGAGATCGTCGACGTGCTCCCGGCCTGAGGGTGCGCACCGGTCGGTGGACTCTGCGAGACTCGCCGCCGTGGACGCCGCGGGCCTGCTCGATGCATTCGACACGGCGGCGGCAGCCGTGGGCGCCGCACTGCGCGCGCTCCCGCAGGACGTGCGACGGGCGCGTACCGAACGACCAGGGCAGTACGCGCTCGACCTCGTGGCCGACGACGCGGCCACGGCGGTGCTCGCCGGACTCCCCGTTGCCGTGCTCAGCGAGGAGTCGGGGTGGTCCGGCGATCGGGACGCGGCAGTCACCGTGGTGCTCGATCCCGTGGACGGTTCCACGAACGCGGCCCGGGCGCTGCCCTACTTCGCGACCTCGATCTGCGCGCTCGACGCGGAGGGTCCGCTCGCTGCACTCGTGGTGAACCACGCGACCGGTGTGAGGTTCCGGGCGGTGCGCGGTGACGGTGCCCACCGGGACGCTGACCGGATCTCGGCGAGCCGGGTACGCCGGGTGGAGGACGCAGTGCTCGCACTGTCGGGCCTGCCCGCCCCCGACCTCCCGTGGAAGCAGTGTCGCGTGCTGGGTTCGGCGGCACTGGCCCTGTGCGACGTGGCGGCCGGGGGCATCGATGGCTTCCTCGACGTCGCCGCGCACCATGCACCGTGGGACTACCTCGGCGGCCTGCTCGTCTGCACGGAGGCGGGTGCGGTCGTCGCGTCGGCGTCCGACGTGGACCTCCTCGGTCCCGACCTCGAGACCCGCCGGCAGATCCTCGCCGCCGGCACGCCCGAACTCCTCGACACCCTCCGGAGGGTCACCGCATGACCGACCACGATCCGCTCGCCCTGCTCGTCGCCGCAGGCACCGCCGCGCGCGCGGGCGGTGAGGTGCTCATGGCCTCGTTCGATGATCCCGAGAACGTGCGGGAGAAGGCCCCGGGGGACTGGGTCTCCGATACGGATCTCGAGAGTGAGCGCACCGTGCGGCGCGTGCTCGAGGAACTCGCACCCGGGATCCCGGTGCACGGCGAGGAGGAGGGTGGCGACCGCAGCGCGGCGATGCACTGGCTCGTCGACCCGCTCGACGGCACCGCGAACTTCCTGCACGGCTTCCCGGCGGTCTCGGTGTCCATCGGCCTCGTGCGAGACGGACGCCCGATCGTGGGCGTCGTGCACGCACCCGTGCTCGGGCAGACCTTCGCAGCGGCGGCCGGTCACGGCGCGACCTGCAACGGCGTGACGATCGGGGTGAGCGATCGCCCGCTCGCCCAGGGGATGATCGCCACCGGCTTCCCGTTCCGCCGGCCCGACCTTCGCGAGGTGCACCTCGCGGCCGTCTCGCGGGTGCAGGAGGCCGCCGAGGATCTGCGGCGGGCGGGTGCGGCGAGCCTCGACCTCTGCTGGACCGCCGCCGGGATCTTCGACGGCTACTTCGAGCTCGGCCTCGGCCCATGGGATGTCGCGGCCGGCGGACTCATCGTGCGGGAGGCCGGAGGCCTGGTGACCGACTGGCACGGTGACCCGGACGCCTGGCTGGGTTCCGGCGACATCCTCGTGGGTCCACCCCAGGTGCACCCCGCCCTGCTCGCCACCGTCGGTCCGGCCCGTTCCCGGGGCTGACCGGGGCTGCCCGCACCGCCCCGGCGGCCGCTCCGGGCCTCGGATCTGGGCCCTCGGGATGATTTCCGGGGCCGGCGGTGTTATTCGCTTGCGTCGGACCCCTCGGGTCTGGTTCCCTGCAGGGGCACCACCCGGGATCGGTTCCGACCCCGGCACGATCCGTCACGAGGGATGAGCACGTGAACCGCACGGCGAACCACCGGCAGCACGCAGCGATGGCGACCGCCATCGACGCGCGCGCCTGCGTGGTCGCCCTCGACGCGGCCACGCACGTGCCGGCCGGCTCGTGGTCGAAGTCCTACGCCCCGGCGTACGGCTTCACCCCGAAGCCGGCCCCACCCCGACGGACCCCCGCCTCGTAGCCACGAGGCACACCAGGCACCACGCCAGGCCGTCGGGGATCACCCCGGCGGCCGTTTCGCGTTGGTCCCGTTCCCGCCCATCCACGACCAGGAGCACCCATGCAGACCTTCACCACCACCAACCCCCAGCGCTTCGACCCCGAGGCCTGGCGCGCGCAGGCCAAGTGCGCGTCGGGCAGCGCCGAGAGCGTCGAGCTGTTCTTCTCGGAGCAGCTCGACGACATCGCCCGGGCCCGGGCCTTCTGCCAGGACTGCCCGGTGCGCGAGCCCTGCCTCGAATCGGCGATCCGCCGGCGCGAGCCCTGGGGCGTCTGGGGCGGTGAGCTCCTCGCCAACGGCAAGGTGCTCGCGCAGAAGCGCAACCGCGGGCGGCCACCGAAGGTCCGCCCGCCGGAGTTCCTGTCGCCGGACATCCGGCCGCAGGAGGTCCGCGAGGCGCGTCCGGCCTGACCGGACACGCCGAGGCACGGACCGGCCGCAGCAGCGGCGGGTCGGGGTGACGGATACGGCACGGGGCACGCATCCCCCCGGGTGTCCCGAAGCCGAGCCCCGACCCGCCCGCGGTCCGGTTCGTCGGGCCGCCGGTCGCCGGTACGCTCTGCGCCCTCGGCCCGGTTGGGGTCGGCATCGGGGTGGCGGGGGCGCATGGGCGAGCGGGGTGCGCAGGGCGGTCGGGCGCGGCGACGCCTCGTCGCGGCGGTCGCCGTGCTCGCAGTGGCGCTCGGCCTCGCACCCACGGTGTCGGTCGGGGCCCGCACCAGCGTCGTCACCTCGATCGCCGCCCTCCAGAGCGCGGTCGACGCCGCAGCTCCCGGTGACGTCGTGTAGCTCGCCGGCGGCTCGTACGCGGGCGCCGCGATCCGATTGGGCGGGACCGGCGTCACCGTCGAGGCCCAGACCGCGGGTGCGGTGACGTTCACCGGTGCGAGTTCGGTGACCATCGCCGGGAACGCCAACACGGTCCGCGGGTTCCGGTTCGCGTCGGGCGGTGTCTCGGGCTTCGCCATCTCGGTGTCGGGGAGCGACAACCTGCTCACCGAGCTCTCCTTCGACGGCTACGCGGCCCAGAAGTACGTGGTGGTCGTCGCCGGTTCGCAGCGCAACGCCCTCGCCTGGTCGAACTTCACCAACAAGCCGACCTCGGCCCCCCGGGGCAACCTCGTGCACGTCGATCCGGACCCGATCGTCCCCGGGTACCACACGATCAGCCACAACTGGTTCCACGACATGCCGGGATCGGGGGGCGACTTCGGGAACGAGCCGATCCGCCTCGGGAACGGAGCGCAGTCGACGTACAGCGCCCGCACGACCGTCGAGTACAACCTGTTCGAGAACACCGGCCCGGGGGACAGCGAGGCGATCTCCGTGAAGTCCCGGGACAACGTGCTCCGGTGGAACACGATGCGCGCCAACCCGGATGCGATGTTCGTGTTCCGGAACGGCGACGACGGCGTTGCGTACGGGAACTTCTTCATGCGGTCGGGTGGAGTGCGCCTGGTCGAGGCGAACCGCATCTGGATCTACGGCAACCACTTCGAGTACGCGGGGGTGGGTGGCTCGATGAACGCGTTCACCTACGACGCGGTGGCGCCGAACGTCGCTGACGTGCACGTGCTGCACAACACCTTCTTCGAGCCCAACCTCATCGCGCTCGGATCCGGCGGGAACGCGAACACCTGGGGGAACAACCTCATGGTGAAGTCGTCCGGTCCGCTGTTCTCCGGTGTTCCGACGGGCATCCGCTGGACCGGCAACCTGTACCGAGGCACCCTCGGCATCGCCGTCGCGTCGGGGATGGCCGCGGTCGCCGACCCGGGCCTCACCGCGGGGCCGAACGGCTTCACGGTGCTCAGCCCGGGGAGCCCGGCCATCGACCGGGCGTCGACCGACCTGCCCGTGGTCTACGACGTGCCGGGCATCGACGATGCGGGGCTCACGGTCGACGTCGAGGGCCAGGTGCGGCGGCCGATCCCGCCGTACGTGATGTCGGGGCCGACGAACGGGCGGCGACCGCGGTGACGAACCGGCCACTCGCCCCGACCGACGTCGGACCGGCGTACCTGCGGTTCGGCGGTATCGCCGGGACCGTCACCGACGCGACGACCCGCACGCCGCTGGCCGGGGCCTCCGTCCTCGTCTCGCGTGCACCGGCTGCGACCACCGACGCGCTCGGCCGGTACGCGGTCGCGAACCTCCCGGTCGGTGGGTACACGGTGACCGCTTCGAAGTCGGCCTACGTGACGAGTCCGGGCACCTCGGTCACCGTGACCGGTGGGACGACGACGACGGCGAACATCGCGCTGACGCCGACGCCGCTCGTGAGCGGGCCGTGGTTGGCGCCGTCGGGTGGGGCCGCGGTCACGGTCGGTTCGGGGGACAACGACGGCTACGAGTCGGGTGCGGCCAGCCTCCTGGTCACCGATGGCGTCCTCGCGCGGGATGTGAACAGCGGTACCGGTTCGGGGACGACCTGCACGAGTACGACCCGTGACCGCCACGAACTCGTCGGCTTCGTGAGCGGGTTGTCGCCGTCGACGCCGGTGCGCGGCATCGAGGTGGCACTGCGGGGCCGCGCGGACGCCAAGACCGGGTCGCCGCAGTTCTGCGTGCGGCTCTCATCCGACGGCGGGCTCACGTGGACGGCCGGGCGGACGACCCCCGGCCTCTCGACCTCGCTCACCACGTACACGCTCGGGACGACGACGGACGTCTGGGGTCGGCTCTGGGCGGGCGCGGACCTCGGCGCCGGCTTCCGCGTCCAGGTCGTCGACCTGTCGACGTCGATGGCCCGCACGTTCTCGCTGGACTCGGTGAAGGTGCGGATCACCACCTGAGGGCGTGCTGCCGTGTCGCAGCGGGTTCCGGCACCGGCCCTCCCGGTGCCGTGATCTGGGCGCATCACCTCCGCTGCACCGCCGACGCGTCGGTGGGCCGTGGGCGGCTGCGAGTCGGTGGCGTCTACGGTGTGCGGCCCCGGGCGCTTAGATCAGTTGGTCAGAGCGCTGCGCTTACAACGCAGTGGTCGGGGGTTCGAGTCCCTCAGCGCCCACCTCGGTTCCGCGGCCCGCGCTGTGGCAACGTGCCCCCATGCCGGTGGTCGGAGTCGACGGGTGCCCGGACGGGTGGGTCGCGGTCGAGCTCGACGGCCCGGGCCGGCTCGCGGTGCGGCACCTCACGTCGATCGCGGAACTCGATGGTCTCGTCCCGGCGTCGACGATCGTGGGCGTCGACATGCCGATGTGGTTCCCGCAGCGACCGCCGCGGCGTTCCGAGGTCGCGGCCCGCGAGGTGCTCGGCCCCCGGCGGGCCTCCTCGATCTTCCCGACCCCGGTGCGCGCGGCGGTGGAGGCGCCCGACCACGCGACCGCCAACGCGATCTCCCGTGCCGCGACGGGCCACGGGGTGAGCCGGCAGGCCTTCGCCCTCGCGGCCAAGATCCTCGAGGTCGACGCGTGGCGCAGCGGGTCGACGCTCGATGTACGCGAGGTGCACCCGGAGACCTCGTTCGCGGTCCTGCTCCATCGGCCGGCCGCAGCCTCGAAGCGGACCTGGGCCGGGGTGGGGGAGCGCCGGGCCGCACTCGCCGCGGTCGGGATCGACCTCACTCCCTTCGAGGGCGTCGCGCTCGGGAAGGCGACGGTCGACGACGTGCTCGACGCAGCGGTCGCGGCCTGGACGGCGGGGCGGATCGCGGACGGCACGGCGCGCCGCCTGCCCACCGACCCGGGTGAGGACCCCGAGGACGTCATCTGGGCGTGACGCGATCGGCCGACGGGTCCGGGGGCGCGCGGTGCCAGAATGCGATCCCCCCGACTGGAGGACTTCGGATGACCGGACCGCTCTCGCTCGTCGGCACGTACGGCTCGCCCTACTCGCTCAAGATGCGGGCGGTGCTGCGCTACCGGCACATCCCCTTCACCTGGGTGCTCCAGAACACCCCGGGCGAGCGCGCGCTGCCGAAGCCGCCGGTGGCGATCATCCCGGTCCTCGGGTTCCCGGACGCCTCCGGCGCCGTCACCGAGGTGATGGTCGACTCGACCCCGCAGATCGCTCGGCTCGAGACGATGTTCTCCGAACGCAGCCTCGTGCCGACCGACCCGGCGATCGCGTTCCTCGACCTGCTCATCGAGGACTACGCGGACGAGTGGGTCACGAAGGCCATGTACCACTACCGGTGGGCCCCGCCGGAAGCGGTGGCTCGGGCCCGGCGCCTGCTGCCGGTCTGGCCGTTGCTGCACGCGGACGACGCACGCCTCGAGCAGTGGGGTGACTTCATCGTCGACCGGCAGGTCGGGCGGCGTGCGCTCGTCGGCAGCACCGAGGCGAACGCGCCGGTCATCGAGTCGTCGTACCTGCGGTTGCTCGAGCTCCTCAACCGGCAGATCGAGGCCCACGACTTCCTGCTCGGCGATCGTCCGGGGAGCGCCGACTTCGGTCTCTACGGCCAGCTGAGCCAACTGGTCATCATCGAGCCGACCTCGACCGCGCTCTGCCTCGAACTCGCGCCCCGCGTCTACTCGTGGGTGAACCGCATGGACGATCTCTCGTGGTGGGCGGTGGACGGCGACCGGGGCTGGGCCGACCGTTCGGAGGTCCCGTCACCCACGCTGCGCCCGTTGCTCGATGAGATCGGCGCGACCTACGTGCCGTTCATGCTCGCCAACGAGGCCGCGCTCGCGGCCGGCGAGACCGAGGTCGTCTGCGGGATCCGCGGGCTCGAGTACCGACAGGGCGCCTTCCCGTACCAGGGCAAGACCATCCGCTGGCTCCGTGAAGCACGCGCCGCCCTCGACGAGGCCGACCGCGCGTGGGTCGACGGCGTGCTGGCCGGCACCGGCTGCGAGGCCCTGTTCGCATGACCGTCGCGGTCGTCGAACCGGTCGCGCTGTTCGGGCACTGGATCTGCCCGTACTCGGTCCGAGCCGAGTTCGCGCTCGCCCAGCTCGGGTTCGCCTACGAGGTGATCGACGTCCCGCCGACCGCGGCGCGACCCCGGGGGTTCGTCGTGCCGCAGGAGTTCCTCGACCACAGCCCGCGCCTCGAGATCCCGATGATCCGCGAGGGAGGCCGCTACCTCGCGGACTCGCTCCCGATCCTCGAACGGCTCCACGCCGACCGCGGCGTGCACACGGTCGAGGATGGCGAGGCGGCGCACCTCGTCGACCGGGTGGTGTTCGGTCCGATGGCTGGCGTCTACTACGGCACCGAACCCCGCGCGATCGCCGCGGCGTCCGACGCCCTCACCGAGGCCCTCGGTGGGCTCGCGACCCGGATCGGACCCGACGGGTGGTTCGTGGGCGGGCGTCCCGGTATGGCCGAGGCCGCGCTCGTGCCGCTCTGGGTGCGCCTCGAGGGCCTGCGGGCCCTTGGGTTCGAGGGTGAGGTTCCGGACGCGTTGGCCGAGCACGGTCGTCGGGTCCTCGACCTCCCCGGGGGACGAGCGGTCCGGTGGTCCGAGGCGCGGCAGGCCGAGTTCGTGTGGCGATTCGAGACGTACCGGGCCCGACGCGCCGCCCGCGGGTGAGCGGGGCCGGAACCCCGATTGCTGTAGGCGGGGTACCCACGTGGTGGAGTGTCGGCCCACCGCTTCGATGAACCGGGAGCCGCGCCGTGCACAAGAACCGGGTCTGCCTCTGGTACGACGGTGGCGCGCTCGACGCCGCGAGGTTCTACGCCGCCACCTTCGAGGATTGCGAGGTCGGTCGCACCGTGCGCGCGCCGGGCGACTACCCGAACGGACACGAGGGTGACGTCCTGCTCGTCGAGTTCACGGTGCACGGCGTCCCCTGCGTGGGCCTGAACGGTGGACCGGCGTTCGCACCGACCGAAGCCTTCTCGTTCCAGATCCTCACCGAGGACCAGGCGGAGACCGACCGGCTCTGGGACGCCATCCTCGCGGGCGGGGGCACGCCGAGTGACTGCGGGTGGTGCAAGGACCGGTGGGGCGTCTCCTGGCAGATCACGCCGCGGGCCGTGATCGACGCGATCACCGACCCGGATCCTGACGCGGCTCGCCGGGCCTACGTTGCGATGATGGAGATGACGAAACTCGACGTCGCGACGATCGAGGCGGCGAGGGCGGGGGCGTCCCGGTGACCGCCTCGGGTGGAGGCTCCGCCTCGATCGGTCGGGTCGTGATCATCGGTGGCGTTGCGGGCGGGATGTCGACCGCGACGAGGCTGCGTCGGCTCGACGCCGACGTCGACATCACGGTCATCGAACGATCCGGCCACGTGTCCTTCGCCAACTGCGGGTTGCCGTACTTCGTCGGCGGGGTGATCGAGGAGGAGGAGGACCTCACCCTCCAGACGCCCGAGCAGCTCTTCGAGCGGTTCCGGCTCGATGTGCGGGTCCACTGCGAGGTGACGGAGATCGACCGGGCCGGCCACCGGGTGCTGGTGCGGTCCATGCTCGATGGGAGCGTCGGCGAGGTGCCCTACGACCGCCTCGTGCTCAGCATGGGTGCCAGCCCCGTCCGTCCGCCGATCCCGGGCTACGAGCGGGCGCGCACGCTGCGCACGGTCGAGGACGCGGCTCGGCTGGCCTCCGACGTCGAGGTCGCGCCGCTCACGGCCGTCGTCATCGGTGCGGGGTTCATCGGGCTCGAGATGGCTGAGAACCTCATCGGCCAGGGCCTCGACGTCACGGTCGTCGAGGCGACGCCCCAGGTCCTGCCCCCGCTCGATCCGGAGCTCGCGATCCTCGTGGCTGATGAGCTGCGCGCCCACGGCGTCCACGTGGAGACCGGCGCCAGCGTCGCCTCCATCGAGGAGCGCACGGTGAGCCTCGCCGACGGACGGGTGCTGCCAGCGGACCTCGTGGTCGGAGCGATCGGGGTGCGCCCCGATGCCCGTCTCGCCGAGGCCGCGGGCCTCGAGCTCGGGGTGAGCGGCGGGATCCGGGTGGACGATGTGAACCGGACGAGTGATCCGGACATCTACGCGGTCGGGGATGCGGCGGAGAAGTCCGACGCGATCTCCCGGGCCACCTCGCTCATCGCGCTCGCCAACGTGGCGAACCGGCACGGTCGCCGGGTGGCCGACCACATCGCTGGTCGGCCGGTGCGCCCGGTGGCATCGCTCGGCACCGCCATCGTGAAGGTGTTCGACATCGTCGCAGCGACCGTGGGGTGGAGCGAACGCCGCCTGCGCACGGCGGGTCGCAGCTACGCGGTCGTGCACTCGCACCCCTACGACCACGCGACCTACTACCCGGGGGCGACGCGCATGGCCCTCAAGCTGATCTTCGATCCGGACGACGGCACGATCCTCGGAGCCCAGGGCGTCGGTCGGAACGGGGTCGACAAGCGCATCGACGTGATCGCAGCCGCGATGAGCGGGGGGATCACCGCCGACCGGCTGGCCGACCTCGAGCTGGCCTACGCGCCGCCGTTCTCCTCCGCGAAGGACCCGGTGAACCTGCTCGGGTACATGGCGGAGAACGTGATGAGCGGGGTCTGCCGGACCGCGCAGCCCGCGGAGGTGCCGGGGCTCGCGGCGGAGGGTTGGGCCCTCGTCGACGTGCGTAGCGAGGCCGAGCATGCGGCAGGCGCAATCGAGGGGTCGTCGAACGTGCCGGTCGACCGGCTGCGGGAGCGGCTCGACGAGCTCGGCGCGGGTCCAGTGCTCGTCTACTGCGAGGTGGGCCAACGCGGGCACACTGCGGCCGCACTGCTCACCGAGCTCGGCATCGAGGCCCGGAACCTCGATGGCGGCTACCAGACCTGGTCGGCGGCCCGGCGGGCGGGTCTGCTCGCCGGGTGACCGCCGGGCGTCGCGTTCACTCGAGGCCGAGCAGGTCCAGACCGCCCGCGAGCTGACCGCCGTCGGCGATCCAGCGCATCACCACCGCCTCGCCCTCAGCGGGGGAGTAGACGTCCTCCTGCACCGACCACTGGCCGTCGCCCGCGTACTCGAGCATCGTGAAGCAGGTGAAGCGGTAGTCAGCATCGCCGCCCGCGGGGTCGGGGAACACCTGCCAGGGCTTGAACACCACGCGGTTGCCGTCGATCACGTACCAGTCGACCGGGAACGTCATCATCGGGACGGGCGCCATGACCTCCTTGATCTTGGCCCGGATCGCCTCCCGGCCGTGGAAGGTCCCGAGGTGGTGCTCGATCCAGACCCCGTCCTCCGTGTGCAGGTCGGCCCAGCGGTCCCAATCGCCGGCGTCGCCTGTCGCGACGAAGGTGTGGAACGCCGCCTCGACCTCGGCCCGCGGGTACACGTGCTCGCCCATTGCCCCTCCCCATCAGATCGTCCGGCCCGCCCGGGCCCGATCGGCGGGTGAGCGTACCGACCCGACCGTCCGCCGTGCCCCGGCCCGTGACCGGAGGTCGGGTCGCCGGGGTGGGAGAATGCCCGTCCCATGGCTCGTCCCCTGACCCGCATCGGCATGGCGCTCGTCGCCGGAGGCACCGCGCTCGCGGTGTGCGCGCTCGCGATCCCGCCGGCCGTGGGAGTCCTGTGGGGCGGAGCCAAGTACCGGGGCGTCGTCGGCGACGAGCTCAAGCAGCTCGCCGAGCGCACCGTGGTCTACGACAACCGGGGTCGGATCATCGGGCGGCTCGGCCTCGAGGATCGTGCATCGGTCCGGCTGTCCGACGTCTCGCCGATCCTCATCCAGGCGGTGCTGACCACCGAGGATCGCAACTTCTACGAGAACGCGGGGGTCGACATCCAGGCGGTGGCCCGCGCCTTCTTCCGGAACGTCGACGCGGGTGGGGTACGGCAGGGTGGTTCGACGATCACCCAGCAGCTCGTGAAGAACCGACTGTTCGAACGGCCGGAGCGCACCCTCGGCCGCAAGGTTCGCGAGGCGATGCTCGCGGTGCGGCTCGACGCAGAGTGGCCGAAGAACCGGATCCTCGCCGAGTACCTCAACACCGTGTACTTCGGTCAGGGCTCCTACGGCATCCAGGCCGCGGCGGAGCGGTTCTTCCGGACCGAGCCCGAGCAGCTCGACCTCGCCCAGTCCGCGCTGCTCGCGGGGGTGATCCACGCGCCGGAGGACGACAACCCGTTCGTGCATCCCGACGCGGCCCGGGGCCGGCGGGCCGAGGTCCTCCAGCAGATGCGTGAGGCCGGCATCATCACGCGCAGCCAGGAGGCGTTCGCCCGGAACGTGCCCCTGCCGACCGAGCTGCCGCCCAAGGACCTGCGGCCCGACAACTACTACGTCGATGAGGTGCAGCGACGCCTGCTCGACGATCCGCGCCTCGCGCCCACCCGGGCCGAGCGTTACAACCTCGTGTTCCGCGGCGGACTGAAGGTGTACACCGCCTACGACCAGCGGATGCAGGAGCAGGCCCAGAGTGCGGTCACCAACACCCTCCCGAACACGAAGTTCACCGCCGCCATGGCGGTGATGGATCCGGCCGACGGCCAGGTCAAGGCGCTCGTCGCCGGGCCGGGGTTCGAACGGTCGCAGTTCAACCTCGCGACCCAAGGTGGCCGTCAGCCCGGATCGACCTACAAGGTGATCACGCTCGCCGCTGCGCTCGAGGACGGGTACTCGGTCAAGGACACGATCTCCGGGTCGTCGCCGTGCACGGTGGAGATCGACGGCTTCGCGCCGTGGACCACCCGCAACGCCGAGGGCGGGGGAGGGACGTACTCGCTGCGCACGGCGACCGAGGAGTCCGTGAACTGCGCCTACGCGCGGCTCATCGCCGCGGTCGGACCGAAGCGGGTGGCCGCCATGGCACAACGCATGGGCATCACCCGCACGGTGCCGCCGTACCCGTCGATCACGCTCGGCACGATCGGGGCAACACCGCTCGAGATGGCGACGGTCTACAGCACGCTCGCCGCCGAGGGCGTGCGTCACGACCCGGTGTTCGTCACGAAGGTCGCCGACCGTGATGGGCGGGTCATCTTCCGGGATGCCGGCCGTGGGCGGCGGGTGCTGTCGGCGGAGATCGCTCGTACCGAGACCGACGTGCTCACGGGGGTCATCCGGAGCGGCACGGGGACGCGGGCGGACATCAACCGCCCGGCCGCGGGCAAGACCGGGACGACGGATGACAAGACCAACGCGTGGTTCGTGGGGTACACGCCCCAACTCGTCGCGGCCGTGTGGATGGGTGACCCGGCGGCCTACACGCCGATGGAGAACGTCGGTCGATTCGGTGAGGTGTTCGGCGGGACCTACCCGGCCCTGATCTGGCAACGGTTCATGACGGCCGCGCTGCGCGGTCAGCCGGCCCGTAAGTTCACGGCTCCGAACGACAAGGTCTGGCCGAAGCCCGCCTCGATCACCGCCAAGGGCCGCGGCGTGCCGTGGAGCAGCCTGTCGGGCGCGACCGGGGCCTCCGGGCCGTCGGGCTTGAGCGGCTCGACCGGCTCGACCGGCGACGGGTCAACCGATGGTTCGACCACCACCACGCTGCCCCCGACGACCACCACCACGACGCCGGTCCCGACGACCACGACCACGCCGACGAACCCGGCGGGCTCGACCGGCGGCAACGGGAAGCCGCCCCGGTAGAGTCGGTGGCGTGAGTGAGCTCGAACGCCTCCTCGTGGTCCAGGAGCACGATCTGGCGCTCGATCGCCTCCGGCATCGACGAGAGACCCACCCCGCCCGGGCCGAGCTCGCGGCGGCGCGATCGGGGATCGCTGCGCTCGCCCCGGGCCTCGCCGAGGTGCGCGGCCGACGGGACGCCATCGCACGGGACGCCCGGCGCCTCGACGACGAGGTGAGCGCGGTACGGGCCAAGGCGGCCGACGCGGATCGCACCCTCTACTCCGGTTCGGTCACGGCGGTGAAGGAGCTCCAGGCGCTCCAGGCCGAGGTCGAGCAACTCGGCGCGCGCCAACGCGAGCTCGAGGATCGTGAGCTCGAGCTCATGGAGGCGCAGGAGGGGCTCGACGCCGAGGTCGGAACGATCGAGGCCCAGGAGGCGGACCTGCGCGGCGTCGAAGCGGCCGCCGCCGCGGCGCTCGCCGATGCGGAGGCCGAGATCGACGCCGAGATCGTGGTCGAGGCGGCCGCTCGGGACGATGCGGCCTCGGGAGTCCCGGCGGCGCTGCTCGCGACCTACGAGCAGATCCGGGCCCGGGCGCACGGGGTCGGTGTGGCCCGGCTCGTCGGCGGTACCTGCCAGGGCTGCCGGCTCAGCATCCCGGCGACGGAGGTCGACCGGATCCAGCGAGGCGTCCCCGGGGAGTCGCGCTGCGACAACTGCGGCGCCATCCTCGTGCCGTGAACCCGGCCGCGGACCGGACGGTCGAGACCGTCGACGTGTTCTGCGACGGCGGATCCCGCGGCAACCCCGGGCCCGCCGCGATCGGTGCGGTGGTGCTCGACCCGTCGACCGAGCCGCCGTCGGTCCTGACGTCGGTGAGCGAGTGCATCGGCGTGGCGACGAACAACGTCGCCGAGTACCGGGCGCTCATCGCCGGTCTCGAGGCGGCGCTGGCCTTCGGGCCGACGACCGTTCGGGTGCGCGCCGACTCGGAGTTGCTCATCCGCCAGCTCGAGGGCCGGTACCGGGTGCGCAACGCCGGTCTCCAGCCCCTGCACCGCGAGGCGTCCGCGCTGCTCGCACGCTTCGCCCGGCACGAGCTCCAGCACGTGCGCCGGGAGTTCAACACCGATGCGGACGCGCTCGTGAACGCGGCGCTCGACGCCGCGGGCTGACCGTGCTGCTCTGGTACGTCGGCGTCTCGGTCGTCGCGGTCCACGTCGTGTTCCGGTCGACCGGGCTCGACTACCGGCTGGTCGCCTTCGGCGCGCTCGGCCCGCTGCTCGTCGACCTGCCGTTCGGTCACATGGCCTACGGCCACACGCTCCTGGTCGCCGTCGGGCTGCTCGCAGCGGTGATGCTGGCGACCATCGGCCGTCCGCGGTTGGTGCGGCGTCGACTCCTGTGCCTGCCGATCGGGGTGATGGCGGGTCTGCTCCTCTCCGGTGCGTTCCTCCACGACCAGGTGATCCTCTGGCCGTTCGTCGGTGACGGCTTCGGCGACGTCGCGCTCATCCCGGCGCTCACCCCGCTCGTGCTCGCCGAGGGCATCGGGTTGGCCTGCTGCGGTTGGGCCTGGGGGCGCTTCGGTCTGGCGGATCGGGAACGGCGTGCTGCCTTCCTGCGCTCCGGGCGACTGGTGGAGGGGCCTCGGTGATCCACCTGGTCCGGCACGGCCAGACCTCGGCGAACCGGGACGGTCTGCTCGTCGGCCGCATCGATCCGCCCCTCACCGACCTCGGGGTTGAGCAGGCCGATCGCCTCGCGGCGGCGCTCGTCGGTTCGGGCGTCGCTCGCGTCGTCTCGAGCCCGCTGGCCCGCACGCGGCAGACCGCCACCGCGATCGCCGCGCGTCTCGGCCTCGAGGTCGAACTCGACGACCGCGCGATCGAGATCGACTACGGCGCCTGGGACGGCACACCGCTCGCTGAGGTGCCGCTCAAGGTCTGGCGACAGTGGCGGACCGACGCGGACTTCCGTCCTCCCGGCGGGGAGAGCCTGCGCGAGGTGGGCGAACGGACGGGCCGGCTCATGGGGGACCTGCTCGTCGACGACGCGTCCGTCATCGTGGTGACGCACGTGTCGCCCATCAAGGCGGCGCTCACCTGGGCGCTCGGCGCGTCCGACCTGCTGGCCTGGCGGATGTTCGTCGAGGTCGCGTCGATCTCGCGGATCTGCCTGCGGCAGGGCGCGCCCGTGATGCTCGGGTTCAACGACACCGCCCACCTCGGGTGAGCGACGCCGCGTCGATCAGGACGCGCTGACCGGGATCGTCGTGCGGGCGGGCTTGGCCGGCAGCGCGTGGGTGCCGTGCGCGTCGACGACGAAGCGTCCCTCGCCGGGTCCCTCGGCCACGGGCATGCCGAGCGCCTCGAGGAGCGCGTGGTCCTCGGCGGGTGAGCGGCCGCCGGTCGTGAGGTAGTTGCCGATGATGAGGGCGTTGGCGCCAGCGAGCAGGCCCATCGACTGCAGCTCGCCGAGCACGCGCTCTCGTCCACCGGCGAGTCGAAGCCAGGCCGACGGCAGCACGAGGCGGAAGAGCGCAATCGCTTGGAGCGCCTCACGGGCCGAGAGCATCTCGCGGTCGGCGAGCGGCGTACCCGGCCGCGGATCGAGCAGGTTGATCGGGACCTCGCACGGTTCGAGTTCGGCGAGCTCGAACGCGAAGTCGATGCGGTCCTCGAGCGTCTCGCCCATCCCGAGGATGCCGCCGCAGCACAGCTCCATGCCGGCGTCGGTGGCTAGGCGTGCCGTGGCGACCCGGTCGTCGTAGGAGTGCGTCGTGCAGACCTCGGGGAACCGGGCTCGCGGCGCCTCGAGGTTGTGGTTGTACCGCCGGACGCCCGCGTCCGCGAGGCGCTGGGCCTGCTCCGGGGTGAGGAGGCCGAGGGAGCACGCCACCTCGAGCCCCGTCTCGGCGTGCACGGCGTCGACCGCTTCGATGACCCGGTCGAGGAGGCGCTCCGACGGGCCGCGCACCGCGACCACGATGCAGAACTGGGTGGCCCCGGCGTCACGGGTGGCGCGGGCGGCGGCGAGCACCTCGTCGAGGTCGAGGAACGCGTAGACATCGACCCCGGTGTCGAACTTCACCGACTGGGAGCAGAACGCGCAGTCCTCCGGGCAGGCCCCGGACTTCGCGTTGATGAGGCTCTCGAGCTCCACCGAGTCGCCGCAGTACGCGAGGCGCACCCGGTGGGCGAGCGCGATGAGGTCGGGCAGGGTCTCGAGGGGCTCGTGGGCGACTGCCAGCACCTCGTCACGGGTGAGGGGCCGCCGCTCCTCGAGGAGTGCCCGTTCGGCGGTGGCGAGCGCTTCGGTCGGCATGAATGCTCCTGGGGTGGGGCGCGGCCTCGTGGTGGGTCCGGGACGCCCGGAGGTTAGCGAGGGCCCTGTCGGCCCCACCGACCTTCGGCTCGCAGCAGTTCCACACCTTGGCGTCAGATTCGGGCATGATAGAACGCGGAAGTCCACGGAGCGTCCGGGCAGGGCGGCGGCAGGGAGTCGCACGCAGCACGGCGGGGAACGGCAACCCCGACCGACCACCACCCGGAGGAGCGTCGATGAGCAGCACCGATGGCAGCGAGCAGGAACGGCTCATGACCCCGGGCGAGGTCGCGGCGCTGTTCCGGGTGCACGTCTCCACGGTCGCTCGCTGGGCGACCGAGGGCCGCCTCGGTGCGATCGTCACGCCCGGCGGCCACCGGCGCTACCGGCGGTCCGACGTCGAGGCACTGCTCGAACGGGGCAGCGGGTCGGGCACCGCCAACTGAGCGGCGGATGGTTCGGAACCCCCTCGGCGGCCGCGTAGCCTGACCGGCATGGCACTCACCGACATCGAGAGCGGGCGGGCGCTCTTCCGCCTCCGCATCGCCGGCTTGGCCGTGCTCATCATCGGGGTCCTCGTGGCGATCCTCCTCGGGAACATCGTCTCCGCCGTGGAGACCACGTCCCTCACGGGACCCTTCAAGGGCTACACCACTCAGAACCTGACGACCCACGGCGTGAAGCTGCTCACCAACCAACGCGCGGTCTTCAACTGGCTCGTGGCGATCCTCGCGTTCGCGCCGTTCCTCGTATCGAGCGCCGTGCTGTTCTCGGGGGCCGAGGTGTGCCTGGCGATCGCTCGCCGCACCCGCACCCGCATCGCCACCCTCGTCGACGAGGAGTGACGCGAGGCCCCACACGGGGCGTCCGTGGGCTCTGGCCCTCCGGCCGGTCCCGACCGTAGGATCGCGGCCCTCGCGAGGCTGGGTGGGACAGGTGGACCCGACGATGTCCGGTGCCGTCGGCACCGAGGACGGACAGAACGAACGCTCCGCAGGGTTGCCCTACCGGCCCGCGCTCGACGGGGTTCGGGCGCTCGCCGTCGCCGCGGTCGTCGCCTACCACCTCGATGGAACCGGTCTGCGGGGTGGCTTCCTCGGCGTCGACACGTTCTTCGTGCTCTGGGGGTTCCTCATCACGACCTTGTGTCTGCTCGAGCTAAAGCAGCGACGGGGGATCGGGCTCATCGCGTTCTGGGGTCGTCGCCTCCGACGCCTGCTGCCCGCGCTGCTCGCCGTCATCGCCGCCGTGGCCGTGTACGCCTGGGTCGCCGCGTCGCCCGAGCAGTACGCGGTGCTGCGGGGGGATTCGTTCGCCGGGCTGCTCTACGTGGCCAACTGGCGTTTCGTCGCCTCCGGGCAGTCTTACTTCGACCTGTTCAGCCCGCCCTCGCCGTTGCGGCACCTGTGGTCGCTGGCGATCGAGGAGCAGTTCTACCTCGTGTGGCCGCTCGTGGTCGCCGGGGTGTTCCTCGTGGCTCGCCGGATCCGACCGACGCGCGCGGTGCTCGCCGTCGTCGCAGGAGGGGGCGCGGTCGCGTCCGCGTGGACCATGGCCCGGCTGTACTCGGGCGACGATCCGTCGCGCGCCTACTACGGGACCGATGCTCGGGCCCACACCATCCTCATCGGTTGCCTCATGGCGGTTGTGCTGCTGCACTGGCGACCCCGGTCACGCGTCGCCACCGGGGCGTTGCAGGCGATCGGGGCGCTGGCGCTCGGTGCCGTGCTGTTGGCCTTCGTGACCGTCTCCGACCGGGGCGAGTGGTTGTACCGCGGTGGATCGGTCGCCTTCTCGGTTGCCGCCGCACTGCTCGTGCTCGCTGCCGCACAGCCCCGAGGTGCGCTCGTGTCCGTGCTCGCAGTAGCGCCGCTGCGGGCGCTCGGGCGCATCTCCTACGGGGTGTACCTGTGGCACTGGCCGATCATCGTGTGGATGACCCCGGAGCGCACCCAGCTCGACGGGCTCTCCCTGCTCGTCGCTCGTACCGCGATGACCCTCGGCGTCGCGTTGCTGTCGTACCACCTGCTCGAGATGCCGATCCGGCGCGGGGTGGCACGGGGTGCCTGGGGTGCGGTGCTCGCCCCGGTTGCGATCGCCGCGACCGTGGTCGCGGTCATCGCATCGACCGCATCGCCGGTGCCGCCCCCCGCCTACCTCGGCGGGAACGCGGGCCGGCTCTCGTTCGCGATGCCCTGCCCGGCGCCGACCGAGCAGGAGCTCGCTCGGGCCTCCCGGTTCGCTCGCCCCGCCCTCGACGCGGCCCGTGGGGAGCGCTCGGGTCTCCCCGGCAGCGTCGTGGTCCTCGGCGATTCGGTGGCCTGCAGCCTGATGGTGGGGTTGCGTGCGGTCCGGCCCGCATCGATGCGGATCGGCGACGCGACCGTGATCGGCTGCGGGGTGGTCGCTGGGCGGGTGGTCAGCGAGCACCTGCGGATGCCTCGGTACCAGGGGCGCTGCGCACGCTACGAGCGTCAGGCGGCAGCCCGCGCCGGCGACGCCCTGGGTGTCCGGCCCGAGGCGGTGCTCTGGTTGAGCACCTGGGAGCAGCTCGACCTCGTGGTCGGGCGGAGGATCCTCCGGGCGGGCACGAAGGGGTGGGAGCGGACGCTCGCGTCGCGGATCGACCGGGTCGTCGACCGGTACGCGGCACGCGGCAGCCACGTGTTCCTCACGCTGCCAGCACCCGCCACCGAGGGTCGGTTCATCGGGAACGTCGTCCGCACGGACCCGGCGCTCGATCTCGCCACGGTGCGCCTCGCAGACTTCCTCGAACGGTTCGCCGCGACCCGCCGGGACCGGGTCTCGACCATCGACCTCGCCTCGTTCGTGTGCCCGAGCGGCCCGCCCTGCACCCCGACGGTTGCGGGACGCCAACTGCGGCCGACGGACGGCAACCACTTCAGCCCCGAGGGCGCGGCGCAGGTGGCGCGTTGGCTCCTCCCGCAACTCCGGGTTGCACGCGACGACGCGCTGGCGCGAGGGAGCGGCTGAGGCCGCAGGGTCAGATGGCCCGCAGGCGGGGTTGCGACGGATGACGGAGGCGGCTCGCCTCGACCTCGGCGCGCTCGACGAGCACGGCCCGCGGTGCGTCGACCCCGAGGCAGACGTTCGTGCCCTCGAGCACGGTGATGCGGATCTCCGTGCCGTCGGGAGCCGAGATGACCAGCCCCTCACCCTCGTCGCGTACGACCATGTGCACCGCAGTCCCCCTCCGTCGGTGCGGGCCCTCCGGCCCGATCCCCGTGCCTTCCTCGTCCCAGAACGTCGCCGACTTGAGCGCGGTTCCGGGCCGCTCGGCCCAGACGGGGCTAGGCCGCGTGGCCGACCTGTGAGCCGGACCCGGCGTCGAGGGCCAGCCGATCGGGGATGGCAGGTGCTGGCGAGTACGTGCTGCCGCTCAGCTCCTGCCAGGTACGCAGGGCGCGCTCGGCGATGCCCTCGATGAGCTCACGGATCCCGGTGCTGCGACGTGCGTCCATGGGCGACGTATCGGCGCGGGCTGCACCGACCTGAAGGCACAACGGGACGGCACGGCGTCAGCGTGCCGGGACGCGACGGGACCCGGCCGGGTCGCGTCGCCGCGGCCGACCGGGTCCGGTCGTGGTGGGTCCTGGGACCGGGTTCAGCCGGTCGAACGCTCGGAGTGACGAGGCCGGAGCGACTCGGAGCCGCGCATCTCGACCTTCGCCACCTCGGTGGCGCGCAGCGGCTCGACGGAGAGCCAGCACGGCCCGCCCTCGACGACCTCGACACGGAGCTGCTGCCCGTCGGCGAGCGTCACGACGACGGCCTCACCGTGCTGCTGGGACAGGATGAGCATGGGGTTCCTCCTCGTGCACGGGTGTCCGGTGGGAGTCTTCGGCACCTCTCACCCTGAACTGAAGCCGAACCCACGCGTGGGCCCGCACCTCGGGTGTGTGCCGCTGCGCACGATTGCCCGCATCCGAGGCGTGGACACTCGAGCCATCCGGAGGAACCGGCCCGCATCCCTACTGGGAAACGTCGGGCAAGCCTCGCGATGGGAACCCGCATAACTACTGGGGTTTCACCCCGCGGATGCACGAAGGTTTCCCACGAGTCCGCGTTGAGGTGTTCCCTCTTCGTTCCCTCGGGCCCCCGGGACGCATGGGTCGAAGGGCCCATTGCTCAACCGTTCACCGCGGTGGCAGGGTTCCAAGATCAGATCAATCCCAAGGGGATGAAACGGTGCAGGCAGGAATGGTTATGTTTCTCGAACTCGTCAGGGCGTTGGGCGGCACCGATGGCCCGATGCCTCAGGCCGCCTCCGCGGTGAAGGGCATGGCACGGCTGCTCGGCCAGCTGCTCGGCATCCCCCACCTTTGACGGACGCGACGAGGCCCGCCCCGCGAGGTGGAAGGCGGGCCTCTCCTCGTCACCCAGTCGGGTGAAGGGTCGAGTCCTGGCGGTGAACCTGCACGAACCCCGCCAGGGCCCGAGGCTTAGCTGTTGATGAGCAACTTGAACCCGGGGTTCGCGCCCGTGCTCGCCACGTCCGAACCGGTGCGGAAGTACGCGTACACACCACGCTGGCCGGTGGGTCGCCCGTTCGTCCCGAGGAGATGCGGGACGAGCTCGACGCGGGTCGAACCGATCCGGTCGAAGATGACGTAGTTGGACCAGTCACCGACCACGAGGATGTTCGCCGCACCCGTGAGCGGGTGCGGCGGCGAGTAGGTCGATACGCCGGATTCTGTGAGGCGCTCGCGCGCCCCGGCGACCATCCATCTCGGTCGACGGTCACCCGTCGACTCCAGCGGTCCACCCGGGGGTGTCCACGGGCGGGCCGCCCTCCCCCTGTCTGACCTTGCTCCTGGTGGGGTTTGCCGAGCCGTCCGGGTCACCCCG
>JBJTQX010000013.1:0-45101 GCA_046075855.1 Actinomycetes bacterium | reverse complement strand
CACCGGGCCGTGCTGCGCGAGGTGGTGGTCGGCCTCGAACGGCACGGGTTCGGCGCAGTCGGACTCACCGTGTCGCCGTTGCGCGGCGCCGACGGCAACGCGGAGTTCCTCCTCCACGTCCGGAGTGAGGCCACGACGGTGGGCCGCGCCGACATCGACCGGCTCGTCGCCGAGGTGCACGCGTGAGTCCCGTTCGGACCGTCGGACTCGTGCCGCACCCGGAGCGGGCCGCGGCCCAGGAACTCGCGTGGCGCGCTGCGGCCCGGCTCGCCGCGGCCGGGGTCGAGGTGCGCGCGCTCGCCGGCGACGCGCCGGGCCTCACCGCGCACCACGTGGACCGTGAGCACTTCGCCGCTGGACTCGACCTCGTGGTGTCCCTCGGGGGCGACGGCACGATGCTGCGCGCGGTCGATCTGGTCGCGATGGCTGGGGTGCCCGTGCTCGGCGTGAACGCGGGGCAACTCGGGTACCTCGCCGACGTCGAGCCCGCGGCGCTCGAGGATGCGCTCACCCGGGTGGTGGCCGGTGACTACGAGGTGTCCGACCGCATGATGCTCGAGGTCGAGGTGCAGGGGCCCGCCCACTCGGGAACCTTCCGGGCGCTCAACGAGGCGGTGCTCGAGAAGGCGAAGCCCGGCCGGATCGTGCGGCTCGACGTGTCGATCAACGGGACGCCGTTCACGACGTTCGCAGCCGACGGCGTCATCGTGGCGACGCCGACGGGATCGACCGCGTACTCCTTCTCGGCGCGGGGACCCATCGTGTCCCCGCGCCACGACTGCATCGTGCTCACCCCGGTGTCGCCGCACATGCTCTTCGACCGGCCGCTGGTCCTCGACCCCCGCGAGGTGGTCGGCTTCACGGTCGCCGACGGGTCCTCGGTCGAGCTCACGGTCGACGGTCGCGGCATCGGGACGCTCACCGCGGGGACCACGGTGCGCTGCACCGGTGCGGATCGACCGGCCCGCATCGTGACCCTCGGACCGCGCGACTTCCACCAGGTCCTCAAGGCGAAGTTCGGGCTCGCGGACCGGTGAACGGCGCGGCGCTGACCGAACTGCGCGTGCGCGACCTCGGCATCATCGAGGACCTCTCGGTGGTGCTCGGACCGGGGCTCACCGCAGTGACCGGCGAGACCGGCGCGGGCAAGACGCTCGTGATGTCGGCGCTCGCCCTGCTCGGTGGCGCCCGGGCCGACGCCGCAGTGGTCCGCAGTGGGGCACCGGAGGCGCAGGTCGAGGGGCGCTTCGTCGACGCGGCCGGCGTGGAGACGGTGCTCGCCCGGGTGGTGCCCGCCGACGGCCGCAGCCGGGCCTACATCGACGGACGGTTGGCCACCGTGGCCGAACTCGCGGAACGTGCCGGTGCCCTCGTGGATCTCCACGGGCAGCACGCCCACCAGTCGCTGCTCGAACCGGCGGTCCAGGTGCGCCTACTCGATGAGTTCGCGGGAGCGCCCGCTCGCGATGCCCTCGACGAGTACCGGGCCGCACGCGCAGCGGTGCGCGCCGCCGAAGCGACGCTCGCGGCGCTGGGGGGCGACGCGGGCGCGCGCATGCGCGAGGCCGACCTGCTCCGGTTCCAGGTGGAGGAGCTCGCGGCCGCCGGGTTGGAGGATGCCGATGAGGCCGAGCGCCTCGAGGCCGAGGAGGAGATCCTCGCGGACGCGGGTGCGCACCGCGACGCGCTCCGCGAGGCCTACGAGGTGTTGGCCGGGCCCGCGGTGGATGCGATCGGACGGGCCCACGGCGCGCTCGCCAACCGAGCGCCGTTCGCCGGCTCCGCGGACCGGCTCCGGGGGCTGCAGGCCGAGGTGGCCGACGCGGCCGCCGACCTGCGATCCCTCCTCGATCAGGTCGTCGCCGACCCGAACCGACTCGCCGTCGTGCAGGAGCGGCGTCGGGTGCTGCGCGAGCTGGGGCGCAAGTACGGGGCCAGCGTGGCGGAGATGCAGGCGTTCGCCGCCTCGGCCACCACGCGGCTGCACCAACTCGAGCAGCACGAGGTGCTGGCCGAGGCGGCGGAGGTTCGTCGGGTCGAGGCCCTCGAGGCGCAGGCGGCCGCGGCGCAGCGGCTGCACGAGGTGCGGCGCGCCGCGGCGGGCGCGCTCGCGGTCGCCGCGGGGGAGCGGCTCGTGCGGCTCGCCATGCCCTCCGCGCGGCTCGAGGTCCAGGTCGAGGCCCGGGAGCCCGGGGAGGACGGCGCCGACCGGGTGACCTTGCTGCTGGCGGCCAACGCGGGCGAGCCGCTCCGCCCGCTCGCCCGCGCCGCCTCGGGCGGCGAGCTCTCGCGGGCGATGCTCGCGATCCGGGTCGCGCTCATGCCCTCCGGTTCGTCCGACCTGCCCGTGCCGGTGATCGTCTTCGACGAGGTCGATGCGGGGATCGGCGGCGAGGCGGGCGTGGCCGTCGGGCAGGAGCTCGCGGCGCTCGCGCTCGGTGCGCAGGTGCTCTGCGTGACCCACCTCGCCCAGGTCGCGGCCTTCGCCCACACCCAGGTCGTGGTCGAGAAGCGCACCACTGCCGGCCGGACCCGGGCCGGTGCCGTGGTGGTCGACGGTGAGGCTCGGGTGGTCGAGCTCTCCCGTATGCTCGCCGGTGACGGTTCCTCGGAGCACGCCCGTCGGCACGCCGAGGAGCTGCTCGGCGCCGCGGCGGGAACCGACCGACCGGGTGGGGGGCGACGCAGGGGGACACGGTGAACACGGAGTCCGGAGTCGAGGTGCGGGTCACCGGACCGGCGCGGGCCGACCGTCGGACCAAGGACCTCGCGAAGCGGCTCCGCCCGGGGGAGATCGCGGTCATCGACCACACCGACATCGACCGGGTGGCGGCCGAGTCGCTCATCGCGGCCGGGATCGCCGCGGTGGTGAACGCCGGCCACTCCATCTCCGGTCGGTACCCGAACGTCGGACCGATCCGGCTCCTGCGTGCGGGGATCCCGATCATCGATCGGGTCGAGCCCAGCATCGTCGGTTCGGTCGAGGAGGGGGAGACGCTGCGCCTGTCCGGCGGCGAGGTCTTCCGGGGGCCCGAACGGATCGCGGTCGGCGTCGTCCTCACCGTGGAGGGCGTCGAGGACGACATGGAGGCGGCCCGGGTCAGCATCGGCGAGGAGCTCCAGCGGTTCGCCGAGAACACGCTCGAGTACATCCGACGCGAGGCCGACCTGACCTTCGAACCCGTGACCCTGCCGCCGCTCCGGGTCGACATGAAGGGCCGGCACGCGCTCGTGGTCGTGCGCGGCCACGACTACCGGGACGATCTCCACGCGCTCAAGGCCTACATCAAGGAGTACCGACCCGTCCTGATCGCGGTCGACGGCGGCGCGGACGCCCTCCTCGATGAGGGCTTCACGCCCGACGTCATCATCGGCGACTTCGACTCGGTGTCCGAGCAGGCGCTCGGGGTCGGCGCGGACCTGGTGCACCACGTGCATCGCGACGGGCGTGCGCCCGGCCGGGAGAACCTCGAGCTCTGGGGCGTGCCCTACCACGAGTTCGTGGTCGACGGCACGAGCGAGGACGTCGCGATGCTGCTCGCCTTCGAGGCGGGGGCAACGCTCATCGTGGCGGTCGGCACCCACTCGACCATGGTCGAGTTCCTCGACAAGGGTCGACCCGGCATGTCATCGACCTTCCTCACCCGGCTGCGGCTCGGGCCGGTGCTGGTCGACGCGAAGGGTGTGAACCGGCTCTACGAGGGGAGGGTGCGGCGACGAGACCTCCTGTTGCTCGTCGCCTCCGCCCTCGTGGCGATGGTCGCCGTGAGCATCGTCTCGGAACCGATCCACGTGTTCCTCCGGGGGATCACCCTGTCGTTCCGGGATCTCTGGTACTCCGTCTTCGGGGCGCTCTGAGCGCCGGACTGGATCGCACCGTGATCAACTTCCGATTCCACGTCGTGTCCATCGTGGCCGTCTTCCTCGCGCTGGCCCTCGGGGTGGTGATGGGTTCGACCGTGATCGACCGAGCCATCGTCGCCTCGCTGCGCAGCCGCATCGATCGGGTCGAGGCCAACGCGGTAGCGCAGCGAGCCGAGAACCGCGCGCTGCGCGGCGAGCTCGAGGCGCGGGTGCGCTACGTCGACGCGAGCGCGGCCTTCGCGGTCACCGGCCGCCTCACCGGGACCGCCCTCGCCATCGTGGCCGAGCCTGCGGTGGGCGACGCCGCGCTGTTGAGCCTCGTCGACCTCGGCCGCCGCAGTGGCGCGACGGCGGGCGGGATCCTCCGCATCACCGACGCGTGGTACGACGATGCCCGGGCGGACGCGCTGCGCGAGGCGGCCGGCGTCGACGGACGGGGCCCGCGTGCGGTTCGGGACGCTGCGTGGGGTGCACTCGCTGAACGCCTGGCGTCGGGCGTCGCCGCCAACCCGCAGGCCGATCTGCTCGGCCGGCTCGCGGACGCCGGCTTCCTCGAGTACCGGTCGGTCGACGGGGCGCCCACCGTCGCACCTGCGTTCCCCGAGGGGTGGCCGGGAGCCGGCGCGCGGGTGCTCTACGCGACCCACACCCTCCCGGGACCCACGGGGCCGCAGGCCCAGCGCACGGCAGCCCACGCGGAGGCGTTCGCCGCGGCTGGCCTGCCCACGGTGGTCGCCGACGAGCACGTCGACGCGGACGGGGTGCCGCCGCGGGGCGCGATCCTGGCCAACGCGCGCGATGACGAGGAGCTGCGGGTGCGGATCTCGACGGTCGATGACCTCGAGCTCGTCGAAGGTCGGGTGGCGACCTTGCTCGCGGCCGCGGACCTCGGCCGTGGCGTCGACGGCCGCTTCGGCTACGGGGCGGGGGTGAGCGGCCCGGTCCCCGAGTGGTGGGCACCGTGAGCGACGGCGATCCGTCCGAGGCGACGGCGGTCGCGCGGAACCCCGGTACCGGAAGGGCCGCGGCCGGGATGGGGGCGGCGGTGGCGGTGTCCCGCGGCATCGGCTTCCTCCGGATCCTCACGATCGCCGCGGTGCTCGGGACCACCTACCTCGGCAACACCTACTCCTCGTCGAACGCCGTCTCGAACGTCATCTTCGAGCTGCTCGCGGCAGGTGCGCTGTCCGCTGTCCTCGTGCCGACCTTCACGAACCTGTTCGCGGACCGGGGTCGGGAGGAGGTCGAGCGTCTGGCCGGCGGACTGCTCGGGCTCTCGCTCATCGTGCTCGGCGCGCTCGTGGTGCTCGGCGAGATCTTCGCCGCACAGATCGCGCGGCTGCTCACCTCCGGGGTGGCCGACCCCGCGATCGCCGCGCAGCAGCAGGACCTGTCGACGTTCCTCCTGCGCTTCATGATCCCGCAGATCCTGCTGTACGCGTTCGGGGCGGTCGCAGTCGGCACGCTCCACGCGCAGCGCCGGTTCATCGTGCCCGCGCTCGCGCCCATCGCCCTCACCGCCGTCGTGGTCACCGGCATGGTGACGTTCCGGCTGATCGTGGGTTCGGGCAACCCGGGCCTCGACCTCGAACCGGCCGCGCGACTCTGCCTCGCCCTCACGGCGACGCTCGGGGTCGCGGCGTTCGTGGCGATGCCCGTGGTGGCGATGCTCCGAACCGGCGTCCGACCGAGGATCCACATCCCGCGCCGCGATCCGGCCCTCGGGCGGCTGCTCCGGCTGTCGGGGTGGGCGATCCTCCAGCACGCCGCCTTCGGCCTGCTGCTGGGCGTCACGATCGTGATCGGCAACGCGGTGCGAGGCGGCACGGTCGCGTACCAGGTGGCCTTCGTCTTCTTCACCGCGCCGTACGCGGTCCTCGCCGCCCCCGTGCACACCACCGTCCTCCCCGAGCTCGCCCGTGATGCCGCCGGAGACGACCTCGGGGGGTTCGCGGCGGCCATCCGGTGGGCGATCGACGCGATGGCGATGCTGCTGCTCCCGGTGGCGGCCGGGATGATCGCCCTCGCGGCCCCGGGGATGCGAGCCGTCGCCTTCGGGAACGCCGCGACCGAGGAGGGGGTGCACCTGCTCGCGGTAGCCGTCGCAACCCTCGCCGTGGGCCTGCTGCCCTACTCGGTGTTCTTCCTCCTCGCGCGTGCGTGCTACGCGCTCGATGACAGCCGGCTCCCGGCGACGCTCGCGCTGTCCGCCGCCGTGGTGACGAGCATGATCATGGTCGTCGTCGCGCCGCATGCGGACGGGGCCGCCCGGGTGGCGGTGCTCGGGCTCGGCAACACGGTGGCCTCGTTGCTCGCCGCCACCGCACTCGGGTTCGCGGTGCGACGCCGGCTGGGCCACGCGATCGTGCCGCGTACCGTGCTGCGGAGCCTGGTGGTGGCCGTCCTCGTCGGGCTCGGGGTCCACCTGGTGGCCTCGACGGTGGACCCGGCCGGCCGGATCGCGAGCCTGCTCCTCGTCCTCACGCTCGCGGCCATCGGCGGCGCGGCGTACCTGCTGGGCATCCGGCTGCTCGGGGCCCGGATCGACCCGAGGATCCGGCGGCGGGGCGGGGGTCCACCGGAGGCGGTGACCCCGGCGTGAGACTCGCGTCGTGACCGTGATCCTCGCGCTGGTGCTCGGCGCGCTCGCCGTGCGGCTCGCGGTCCAGGCCGCTCCGGAACTGAGCCGCGCGCCGGTCCTCGAGCGCACCAACTTCCGTGGCCGCACCCTGTACACCGCCTCGGGGTTGCTGCTGCTCGCCGCGGTGCTCGTGGTCGAGGCCGGACGGTCGGTGCTCGGTGCGTTCGGCCTCGGCATCGAGCCCGGCGAGAACCCGGCTCGCACGCTCGTGCTCTTCGCAGCGTTCGGGTTCGCCATGCTCGGGTTCATCGACGATGTGCTCGGGGGTGAGGACCGTGGGTTCCGCGGTCACCTCCGGGCGCTGCGCGAGGGCCGGATCACCACCGGGATGCTGAAGCTCGGCGGTGGGGCGGCGCTGGCCTTCGTGCTCGCTGCCCAACCCGGGTTCGTCACCGGCAAGCGGGTGCTCGCCGACGCCGTGCTCATCGCGCTCGCTGCGAACCTCGGGAACCTCCTCGACCGGGCGCCGGGGCGGGTGCTGAAGGTCGCGCTGCTCGCGTGGGTCCCCCTCGCGCTGGTCGCCGGCGCCGGTCCGGTCGGGGTGGCGGTGGCGCCGGTCATGGGTGCGGCCATCGGGGTGTTGCCGGATGACCTGCGGGAGCGGTCGATGCTCGGCGACACCGGGGCGAACCTGCTCGGGGGTGTGCTCGGCATGGTCGCGGTGTTCACGCTCGGCCGAGGTGCGCGCACGGGGGTCCTCGTCGCGCTCATCGCCCTGAACCTCGCGGCCGAGGTCGTGTCCTTCAGCCGGGTGATCGAGGCGGTTCCCCCCCTCCGGTGGCTCGATCGCCTCGGGCGCCGTACCTGAGCCGGAGCTCAGCGGATCCGGCAGGGCCGCCGGTACACGCCGAGGGTGCCGGGCCCGAGGCGTTCGGTGCGCAGGTACCCGGATCGGGCGAGGCGGGCCGGCAGGTCGGGGAGCGAGCCCCACCGCACCGGCGAGGTCACGAGGACGAGGCAGAACTTCGGGCGGGCGGCCACGTTGGCGATCGAGGCGCTCGTGATGCGCAGCGAGGACACCGGGGTGTCGAGGCGGAGGATCGAGGGGTCCACGTACCACGGAGCGGTGGCGCGCCCGGCGCGCCAGATGTAACCGCCGGTGTCGGACAGGGCCCACGAGCGCGCGGGGATCGAGGCTGCGGCCTCCGTTGCGACGCGAGCCGGGCCGCGGTAGGGCTGGGGGTCGTAGAGGTCACGCAGCATCACGAACTGCACCGGCACGGTGATGATTGCGACGACCGCCACCACGCGCCACGCGGGGCGTCGACACGCGACGAGGAGGACGATCGGGGGAACGAGCACGCTGACGTGGTTCCGCCAGAGCTTGAGGTCGGTGGCGACCACGACGAGCGCGGCGAGCAGCCACCACCACGCGAACCGGTCCCCGCCGAACCAGCGATCGAACCGGTCGCGTCCGGGCTCGGCGGCTGGCCGCTCGCCCCGGGCCCAGTGCCACGCACCGATGGCCAACGTCAGGAGCGCGAGGACGAGGAGGGTGAGGTCCCGGTCGCCCAGGGTGCGGGCGGCCTTGTGGAGGTTCCCGAGCGGCCCGGCCAGCCGGTCCACCGTGCGGTGGTAGGCGATCGACTGCTCGTAGACCGAGCGGATGCCCCACGGGACGGCGGTGATGACGGCCGTGACCACCGCGCCGATCGGGATCCAGACCACGTCGCGCCACCGTCGACGTTCGAGCACCACGAACCAGGCGGCCCCGATCGCCGGTGCCGCGAGGAGGCTCTTCGTCGCCATCGCCGCAGCCATGAGCAGGGCCACGACCACGGCGCGGTGGGTGGCGGGTCGGGTGCGGTAGTTGAGCGCCTCGGCGACCGCCCACACCCCGAACGCGGCTGCGATCCCATCGCCCGTGATGGGGCCGGTGGTCCAGAGCACGGCGCCACTCGAGGCCGCGAGGGCGCCCGCGAGCAGTGCGCCGCCCCGATCGGTGAGCATCCCGGCGCTGCGGTACGCGGCCACGGCGATGGCCGCACCCGCGAGCACGGGTCCGAGCCGGGGTGAGTTGAGCCGTTGCAGCCCGATGAGGTCGAAGAGGTGGATCACCTGGAGGAAGATCGGCCCCTGCGAGGAGAACACCGACTGGAACGGTGGCCGCCCGCTCCGCATCGAGATCGCGGCGAGCGCGTACCCGCCGTCGTCGAAGTGGAGCGCCCGGGGTGCGAGGAACGCAGGGATCCGCAGCAGCACCGCGAGCAGCGCGAGCCCGGCCGCGTCGATGAACTGCACCGGACCCCACTCGCCGGTGCGCGTCATCGGAGCCCGGGGCGCGGTCACCGTGCTCGCCCGCCGTGGCCCGAGGGGTCGACGGGGGTCGCGGGGCGCGTGGGGAGACGGCCCGGCATCCGGGGGTCCACCGGGACCGCTCGATGTAGCCCGCCCAACCGCGGTTCGCGCACCTCGGGATGGTACCGTCGGCATCCCGAGGGTCCGTGGCGCTGTTCGAGTGCGCGCCACGGCGCAGGAGCGGGTCTTCGGGTGATGGAGGGTGGAGGGTTGACGAAGCACATCTTCGTGACCGGTGGTGTGGCATCGAGCCTCGGGAAGGGGCTCACCGCTTCGTCGCTGGGTCGGCTGCTCAAGAGCCGGGGCCTCCGGGTCACGATGCAGAAGCTCGACCCGTACATCAACGTCGACCCGGGCACCATGAACCCGTTCCAGCACGGGGAGGTGTTCGTCACCGACGACGGTGGGGAGACCGATCTCGACCTCGGGCACTACGAGCGGTTCATCGACGAGCCGCTCAACCGCCGCTCGAACGCCACGACCGGCTCGATCTACCAGTCGGTGCTCGCCAAGGAGCGCCGGGGCGACTACCTCGGCCAGACGGTCCAGGTGATCCCGCACATCACCGACGAGATCAAGGAACGCATCCTCAGCCTCGCCACCGACGAGGTCGACGTGGTGATCTCCGAGGTCGGCGGCACGGTCGGCGACATCGAGATCCTCCCGTTCCTCGAGGCGATCCGGCAGTTCCGCAAGGACGTCGGGCGTGACAACGTCTTCTACATCCACGTGACCCTCGTGCCGTTCATCGGACCCTCGGCCGAGCAGAAGACGAAGCCCACCCAGCACTCGGTGACCGAGCTGCGCAGTCGGGGCATCCAACCCGACGCCATCGTGTGTCGCTCGGACCGGCCGATCTCCTAGCACCTCAAGGAGAAGATCTCGCAGCTATGCGACGTGCCGGAACCGGGCATCGTGTCGGCGGTCGACGCGGACACGCTCTACGAGATCCCGATCGTGCTCCACGACGAGGGGCTCGACGACTACGTGTGCGAGGTGCTGCGACTCGAGGTGCCCGAACCGGACCTCGCCGAGTGGCGTTCGCTCGTGCACCGCGTGCAGCACCCGGACATCGACGTCCGCATCGGGCTCGTCGGCAAGTACGTCAACCTGCCCGACGCCTACCTGTCCGTCGTGGAGGCGCTGCGGCACGGAGGCTACGACTGCGGCGCGAAGGTCCACATCGACTGGATCGCGTCCGACGACACCGAGGGTCTGCTGGCCGAGGGGCGCCTGCGCGACCTCGACGGCATCGTCATCCCGGGGGGCTTCGGCTTCCGGGGCATCGAGGGCAAGATCGCGGCCGCCGGCTTCGCCCGGATGGAGCAGGTCCCGTTCCTCGGGCTGTGCCTCGGCATGCAGTGCGCGGTCATCGAGTACGCGCGGGACGTCTGCGGGCTCGCCGGTGCGAACTCGAGCGAGTTCGACCCGCACTCGCCGCACCCGGTCATCGATCTCATGGAGCACCAACGCGACGTCACCGATCTCGGGGGCACGATGCGGCTCGGCTCGTACCCGGCCAAGCTGCGGCCCGGGTCGATCGTGCAACGGGCGTACGGCGACGAGGTCATCTACGAGCGCCACCGCCACCGGTACGAGGTGTCGGATCGGTACCGCCGGCGACTCGAGGAGGCGGGGCTCGTCTGCTCGGGCACCTCGCCGGACGACCGGCTCGTGGAGTTCATCGAGCTCGACCGCGCGGTGCACCCGTTCTTCGCGGCCACCCAGGCCCACCCCGAGTTCAAGAGCCGTCCGGATCGTCCGCACCCGCTGTTCGCAGCGTTCGTCCGGGCGGCGCGTGAGCGGGCCGAGGGTCGCAACCCGCACCTCCCGCTGCCCGAGGTCGAGCTCGACATCGCCGAGGTCGCGGAGCGGCCCTGATGGGCATCCGTCGGTGAGCGGGTCCGGGGACCGCGGGTTCCGGATCGTCGCATCCTCGGAGTCCGCTCGCGTCGGGTTCCTCGGGGTCACCGAGGAGACCGTCGAGGGACCGGACGGCGCTCGGCACACCCGGACCGTGGTGCGTCACCCGGGTGCCGTGGTCGTGGTCCCGGTGATCGACGGTCTCCGGGCCGTGCTCGTCCGACAGTTCCGGGCTGCGGTCGGCGGCTGGCTGCTCGAGGTGCCGGCGGGCAAGCGCGACGTCGACGGCGAGCCGCCGGAGGTGACGGCAGCCCGAGAGCTCCTCGAGGAGACGGGGCTGCGCGCCGGGCGCATCGTGCCGCTCGCCGAGTTCTACAACACGCCGGGGTTCTGCGACGAGTACACGTACCTCTTCGTCGCGCTCGACCTCGAGGACGCAGGAGGGCCCCGACCGGTCGGCGCCGAGGAGGCCGCCATGACCATCGAGCACGTACTGCTCGACCAGGTCGAGCAGCTGATCGCGACCCGCGAGATCGTCGACGCGAAGACGATCATCGGTCTGCTGCTGGCTCGAGCCCACGTCGCAGCGGGGCGCGGACCCGACGCGTGAACCCGCCGGATCCACCCGAACCCGATCCGCTCAGCCGTCAGCTCGCCGAGCACGACACCTGGCTGTCGGCGGAGCGGGGGTTGGCCGGGAACACGCTGCTCGCGTACCGACGGGACCTGCGGCGCTACGCGACGTGGCTCCGGGCGCGCGGGATCCACGATGCCGGGGCGGTGGGCGAACCCGAGGTTGCGGCCTACGTGGAATCCCTGCGCCGGTCACGCCGTACCGACGGATCGCCGAGGTACGCGCCGTCCACGGTCGCCCGGGGTCTCGTCGCGGTCCGGTCGCTCCACCGGTTCTGCGTCGACGAGGGGTTCACCGAATCCGACCCGAGCGGGGAGGTCGGAGCACCGAAGGTGCCCCAGGGCATCCCGAAGGCTCTGACCGAGTCCGAGGTCGATGCGCTGCTCGGCGCGGTCGAGGGGGATGGGCCCCGCTCGGTCCGTGACCGGGCCATCCTCGAGCTGCTCTACGGCACGGGCATCCGCATCGGGGAGCTCGTCGGGCTCGACCGGCCGGATCTCGACCTCGAGGACCGGCTGCTGCGGGTCCTCGGGAAGGGCAGCCGCGAGCGGATCGTGCCGGTCGGACGCAGCGCGGCCGGCGCGGTCGGTGACTACCTCGCGCACGGGCGACCGGCGCTCGAACGGCCGGCGACCCGCCGGGTCTCCGGCGACCCCCTGCTCCTCAACGCCCGCGGCGGTCGGCTCACCCGGCAGTCGTGCTGGAAGATCGTCACTGCCGCGGGTGCCCGGGTCGGCCTCGAGGGTCGGCTCACCCCACACGTGCTCCGGCACTCCTGCGCGACGCACATGCTCGATCACGGTGCGGACATCCGGGTGGTCCAGGAACTCCTGGGCCACGCGAGCCTGTCCACCACGCAGATCTACACGAAGGTGAGCCCGGAGCGGTTGCGGGCCGTGTACGAGCAGGCGCACCCGCGGGCCGGCGCGGCCGATCGGTCCCGGTAGATTCGCCGACGTGGTCGAACCGCGTTCCGGATCGGTGGTGCACCGGTCGCAGCACCTCGTGCGCAGGTTCCTCGGCGCGCTGCGTCCGGGTGGACCCCCGGCCCGGGACAACGACTGGGTCGCGTCGATCCTGCGACCGGGCGAGGCCGACCTCTTCGATGCCCTGCCCGGCCACGACCGGCGCCACGCGGTCGCGGTCGCCCGTCGGGTCGACGTGGCCCTCGACGGCGCGCCGCCGGCGGTGCTCGCGGCGGCACTCCTCCACGACGCGGGCAAGGTGCACGCGCGCCTCGGACCGGTCGGTCGGGCGTTCGCCACGGTCTGGCTCGCGGTCCGGGGCCGGGACCGCGTCGCGACCGACCGGAACGCGTGGTCGCGGCGGTGCGCGGTGTACGCCGCGCACCCGGCGCTCGGCGCGGCCGAGATCCGGGCGCGCGACGGGCACCCGGAGGCGGCGGCCTGGGCCGGTGCGCACCACGACCGGGGCCGATGGGACGACACCGGGCTCGATGGGGCGACGGTCGCCGCGCTCCACGCGGCCGACGACGACTAGGCGTTCCGGGGGAGCAGCCCGGCCGCCTGCCGGACCCGTTCGAGCACCGGCGTCGCGATGGCTTCGGCCCGTGCCGCGCCCGCGTCGAGGATCCGGGCCACCTCGCCCGGATCCGACTGGAGCTCGGCCAGGCGGGCCTGCAACGGCTCGACGAGCGCGACCACCGCATCGGCGGTCCGGGCCTTGAGCGCGCCGTACTGCTGTCCGACGAGCTCATCGGCCACCTCGGCGACCGGACGGTCGGTGCACGCGGCGAGGATCTCGAGCAGGTTCGCGACGCCCGGCTGGGCCGTGGGGTCGTAGCGGATCTCGCCGACCGAGTCGGTGACGGCGCTGCGGATCTTCTTGGCGATCCGGGCCGGTGGGTCTACGAGCAGGATGAGTCCGGCCTCGGACTCGGCCGACTTCGACATCTTGGCGGTGGGGTTCTGGAGGTCACGGACCCGGGCCGCCACCGTGGGGAAGGTCGGTTCGGGTATGACGAGCGTGTCGCCGAACCGGTGGTTGAACCGGATCGCGACGTCGCGGGTGAGCTCGAGGTGCTGACGCTGGTCGTCACCGATCGGCACGTGGGTGGTGTCGTAGGCGAGGATGTCGGCCGCCATGAGCACGGGGTAGTCGAGCAGCCCGACGCTGACGCTCTCCTGCCCCTGGCCCTTGTCCTTGAACTGGGTCATCCGGCGCAGCTCGCCGTAGGTGGCCACGCAGTTGAGGATCCAGGTCAGCTCGGTGTGGGCGAGCACGTGGCTCTGCACGAAGAGCGTGCACCGCTCGGGGTCCAGCCCGGCGGCCAGCAGCAGCATCGCGGTGCGCCGGGTGCGCTCGGCGAACTCGCCCGGTTCGTACGGGACGGTCATGGCGTGGAGGTCGACCACGCAGTACAGGGCCTCGTCGCGGCGTCCGGCCGCTCCGGGCTGGTCGGCCACCCAGCGGCGGACCGCTCCGAGGTAGTTCCCGAGGTGCATCTCGCCCGTCGGTTGGATGCCGGAGAACACGCGCGCCATGGCCGGGCAGGCTACCCGCCGGGGTCCGCGGCTCCGGCGGAGGTGGCGGGTACCCTCGCGCGTCATGGCGTACGAGGTCCGCACCCCGGTCTACGAGGGTCCGTTCGACCTCCTGCTGCACCTCATCCTGCAGGAGGAGGTGGACCTCTGGGAGGTCTCCCTCACCGACTTGGTCGACGCGTTCCTCGCCGAGGTGGAGCGCCTGGGCGCGCTCGACCTCGACGTCGCGACCCAGTTCCTGCTCGTCGCCGCCACGCTCATCGAGCTCAAGGCCCGCCGGCTCCTCCCGGGCCTGGCCGACGCCGAACTCGACGAGGAGCTGCTGCGCTTCGAGGAGCGTGACCTCCTGCTCGCCCGGCTCCTCGAGTGCAAGACGTTCAAGGACGTCGCGTCGATGGTGGAGGGCCGCCTCCGGGGCACGGCGCGGACGGTCGCGCGCTCCGCCGGACCGGAGGAGCCCTTCCGGTCCCTCGCCCCGGATCCGCTCGAGCGCACGACGCTCGCGCAGCTCGAGGCGGCCGCACGGCGGGCCTTCGCACCGAAGGAGGAGCCGGCTGACGCGGTCGATCTCTTCCACGTGCAGCCCATCCGCACGAGCGTGCGCGAGGCGATCGACGCGGTCATGGTGGTGCTGCCGCTCGAGGGCGCGGTGAGCTTCCGCGTCATCGTGGCCGGCATCGAGGACCGGATGGAGGTCATCGTCCGGTTCCTCGCCGTCCTCGAGCTGTTCAAGCAGGGCATGGTCGACATCACCCAGGTGCAGACCTTCGGTGACCTGTCGGTGCGCCGGCTCGCGACGGGCGAGCGCGCGCTCGACCTCACGAGCGTCGACGACTGGGAGGACGAGGGGCCGACAGCCCCCATCGAGGCGTCCGCGGCCGCACGCTCGACGCAACCGGTCGAAGGGGACCAGGGAGGCGCGCCGGTCGAGGCCGTGGAGGCCGACACCGAGGACGCCCTCGAGTTCGGCGGCGCGCGGTGAGCGACGCGGCAGCATCCCGCGAGGTACGGGCCGCGATCGAAGCGGTCGTGCTCGCGGCGGTCGAACCCGTCGAGCCGCAGCTCTTGGCCCAGTTGCTCGAACTGCCCGTGGCCGAGGTCGAGGCGGCCTGCACCGCGCTCGCGGATGCCTACGAGGCCGAGGGGCGGGGCTTCACGTTGACCCGGGTGGCCGGGGGGTACCGCTTCCAGACCCACCCGGACCAGGTCGCCTACGTCGAGCGGTTCGTGCTCGAGGGCCAGAGCGCGCGCCTCTCGCCGTCGGCGCTCGAGACGTTGGCGATCGTCGCCTACAAGCAGCCGGTCTCCCGCGCCCAGATCTCGGCGATCCGCGGGGTCAACGTCGAGTCGACCCTGTCGACGCTCGAGCAACGGGGCTACGTGGCGGCCGTGGGGCAGGACACCGGTCCCGGGCAGGCGATCCTCTACGGCACGACCCGGCTGTTCCTCGAGCGCATGGGCCTCGACTCGTTGGCCGATCTCCCGGCACTGTCGGAGTTCGTCCCGGAGCCGGGGGTCGTCGAGGCGCTCGAACGCGGCCTGCGGCTCCGGCAGGAGGAGCAGGTCACCGCCGAGCCGACACCCGACGCCGCGACGACCGACGCCTGAACCGGCGTGGTGGAGCACGAGGGCGAGCGGCTGCAGAAGGTCCTCGCCCGCGCGGGGCTCGGCTCACGACGTCGCTGTGAGGAACTCATCGAGGCCGGTCGGGTGACCGTCGACGGCGAGGTCGCCGTCCTCGGACGGCGGGTTGACGTCGAGTCCGCTCGGATCGAACTCGACGGGGTCCCGGTCAGCACCCGAACGGACCTCGTGCACTACCTGCTCAACAAGCCGCGCGGCGTTGTCACGACTGCCAGTGACCCGCAGGGTCGGCGCACGGTGCTCGACCTCGTGCCGCGGGAGCCGCGGGTCTTCCCGGTGGGTCGCCTCGACCTCGATTCGGAGGGCCTCATCGTGCTCACGAACGACGGGGAGCTGGCCCAGGCGCTCACCCACCCGAGCCGAGGGGTCGAGAAGGAGTACCTGGCGGAGGTCCGGGGCGTCCCGAACCGCCTCGCGCTGCGATCGCTGCGCGAGGGCATCGAACTCGACGACGGTCCGACCGCGCCGGCCCGAGCTCTCCTCGCGGCGGAGCACGAGGGCAACGCGGCGATCACCATCGTGATCCATGAGGGCCGGAACCGGCAGGTGCGACGGATGTGCGATGCCGTGGGGCACCCGGTGCTGCGGCTCGTGCGCACACGGATCGGTCCGCTGCGTGACCCCGACCTCGCCCCGGGCACGTGGCGCCGCCTCGCGCCGGAGGAGGTCCGGAGCCTCCACCGCGCCGCAGCATCACGTCCCGGGCCGCGCGCCCCCCGGGGCTAGCCTCGAACCGTGCGACTCCAGGCCCTCCGAGGTGCGATCAGCTGCGACCGGGACTCCACGGACGAGGTCGAGCGGCGCACCCAGGAGCTCGTCGTGGCCATGGTCGAGCGCAACGGCATCGAGCACGAGGACATCGTGAGCGTGATCTTCACCGCCACCGAGGACCTCGTGAGCGAGTTCCCGGCCAAGGCGGCCCGGGGCATCGGCCTCGGCGACGTGCCGCTCCTCTGTGCCCGGGAACTCGCGATCGAGGGGAGCATGCCGCGGGTGATCCGCGTGCTCATGCACGTCTACACCGACCGACCGCGCCGCGAGCTGCAGCACGTGTACCTCGGTGCAGCCCGCGCGTTGCGCGACGACATCGCGGGCTGACGCAGTGCAGGTCGCCATCATCGGAACCGGGCTCATTGGCGGATCCCTCGGGCTGGCACTGCGCGCCCGGGGACACCACGTCGTGGCCTGGGACGTCGATCCGGACCGCCTCGCGCGTGCGGTGGACGCGGGCGCGGCCGCTGTGGCCGCCCCGGACCTGGCCGCCGCGGTGGCGGGCTGCGAGGTCGCGGTGGTCGCGGTCCCCGTGGCCCACGTGGCCGACCTCGTGGTCGGCGCACTCGCGGCCGGTGCGCCCGTGGTGACCGACGTCGGCTCGGTCAAGGCGCCGATCATCGCCGCAATCGCAGCCTCGGGTCGGGACGCGGCGCGCTACGTGGGTGGGCACCCGATGGCCGGATCGGAGCAGGACGGCCTCGCCGGAGCCGATGCCGACCTGTTCGAGGGGGCGACCTGGGTGCTCACGCCGGTGCCGGGCACCGACCCCGACGCGCACACCACGGTACGGGCGCTCGCCACCGCGGTGGGCGCCGAGGTGGTCGAGGTCGACCCGGCCGAGCACGACGCGCTCGTGGCGGTGGTGAGCCACGTGCCGCAGCTCGCCGCGACGACGCTCATGGATGTGGCGGCGGGGGCCGGGGAGGGCTCTGCGCTGCTCCTCCGGCTGGCGGCCGGGGGATTCCGGGACATGACCCGCATCGCGGCGAGCCACCCGGCCATCTGGCCGGACATCTGCGCAGCCAACCGCGGCGCGATCGTCGATGCCCTCGACCGCTACGTCGCGGCGCTCGCCGACGTTCGGCGGATGGTGGACACCGGGGAACGGGCGGCCCTCCTCGAGCTGCTCGAACGAGCTCGCGTCGCACGTCGGGCCCTCCCGAGCTCGGCGGCCGTCGCGGGGCCGCTCGCCGAGGTCCGGGTCCCGGTGACGGACCGGCCGGGCGTGCTCGCGGAGGTCACGACGCTCGCGGGCAGCCTGGGCGTCAACATCCTCGACCTCGAGATCGTCCACTCGATCGAGGGTGACGGCGGCGTGCTCGTGCTCGTCGTACCAGCCGGCGCGGCGGGTGAGTTGACCGATGCCCTCGCGGCCACCGGGTACCACCCGGTGCGGAGCGAGCTGTGACCGACCTCCGGGTCGAACCCGGCGGGCCGTTGCGCGGCACCCTGCGCGTGCCCGGCTGCAAGGGGATCTCCCACCGGGCGCTGCTGCTCGCGGCGATCGCCGACGGGACATCCGAGATCCGCGGGCTCGCGGACGGTGCCGACGTCCGCAGCACCCGGCGTGCGCTCGAGCACCTGGACCTGTCGGTGAGCGAGGTGCCGGGCGGAGTCCGGGTCGTCGGACGCGGGTTCGACATGCTCTCCGAGCCGGACGACCCGATCGACTGCGGCAACTCGGGCACGACCATGCGGATGCTCGCGGGGATGCTCGCCGGACGCCCGATGGACGCGGTGCTCACCGGGGACGCCTCGCTGTCCCGTCGCCCGATGGGCCGGGTGGTCGAGCCGCTGCGCGCGCTCGGAGCCCGCATCGAGACGGTGGATGGCCATGCGCCCCTCACCATCGCCGGCCGGGTGCTCGTCGGCGCCGAGGTGGACCTGGGCGTGTCGAGCGGTCAGGTGAAGAGCGCAGTGATCCTCGCCGGCCTCCAGGCCTCGGGAACCACGACGGTGCGGGAGCCGGCCCCCAGCCGGGACCACACCGAGCGGATGCTCGCCGCTCTGGGTGCGCCGATCGAGCGGCTCGATGCATGCACGGTGCGGGTCGGCACCATCGGGGCGCTCGACCGCTTCGAGGTCGACATCCCGGGCGACGCATCGTCGGCCGCCTTCCTCGTGGTCGCGGCGGCGATCGTCCCGGGGTCCGAGGTGACCATCGTCGAGGTGAACCTCAACCCCGGTCGGATCGCGTACCTCGAGATCCTGCGGGCGATGGGGGCCGACATCGACGTGGTCGCGCGGGGGGAGCGGTTGGGGGAGCCGGTGGGCGACCTGACCGTGCGGTCGGCGCCGCTGCGGGGCGTGCGCATCGTCTCCGACGAGGGGATCGTCGACGAGTTGCCGATCCTCGCGGTGGCCGGAGCGGCCGCCGAGGGTCGCACCGAGATCGTCGGGGCCGCCGAGCTGCGGGTCAAGGAGTCGGACCGCATCGAGACGACGACCGCGATGCTGCGCGCCTTCGGCGTCACGACCGAGACCACGTCCGACGGGCTCGTGGTCGATGGCGGAACGCTCCGGGCCGCGAGCGTCGATTCGTCCGGTGACCACCGGATCGCGATGTGCGCCGCAGTGGCGGCGTTACGGGCGGACGGCGCGTCGACGATCACCGGGTGGGAGGCGGTCGACGTCTCGTACCCCGGGTTCGCCGCAGACCTCGCCGGGTTGCGGGGGGATCGGTGATCCGGGTCGTGGCGATCGACGGCCCGGCCGGATCGGGGAAGTCGACGGTGGCCCGAGCCGCCGCGGCGCGGCTCGGACTCGAGGTGCTCGACACCGGTGCGATGTACCGGGCGGTCACGCTCGCGGTGCTCGACGCCGGGGCCGATCCGGGCGATGAGGCGGCATGCGCGCGTGCGGCCGGTGCGGCGCGCATCGACCTGGGCGCCCGCGTGCTGCTCGACGGCCGCGATGTCACCGAGGCGATCCGCGGTCCCGCGGTGACCGCGGCGGTGTCGGCGGTGTCGGCGCACCCGAGCGTGCGTCGCGCACTCGTCGCCCACCAGCGAGCCTGGGCTGCGGCGCACGGGGGTGCCGTGGTGGAGGGCCGGGACATCGGGACCGTGGTGTTCCCGGATGCGCCGGTGAAGGTGTTCCTCACCGCGTCCGACGACGAACGGGCCCGACGCCGCGCGCGCGACGAGGCCGCGGCGGACCGAGCCGCCGACGTCGAGGCGATCCGGGCCGATCTGGTGCGGCGCGATGCGCTGGACTCGACCCGGGCCACCTCGCCGCTCGTGGCCGCGCCGGACGCGCTCATCGTCGATTCGACGCAGCGATCGGTGGATGAGGTCGTGGCCGTGATCGTGGAGGCGTTCACCGGGGCGGAGGGGAGGCCGTGATGCTCTACCGCGTGGCCCGCGCCATCGTGCTCACCCTGTGTCGGGTGCTGTTCCGGGTCCGGGTCCGTGGGCTCGAGCACGTCCCGACCTCGGGTTCGTACATCGTGGCCCCGACCCACCGATCACTCCTCGACATCCCGTTCGCCGCCTTCACCACCACGCGCCGCATCCGCTTCATGGCCAAGGAGGAGCTCTTCGCGAAGCCGGGACTGGCGCGCCTGCTGACTTCGCTCGGTGGCTTCCCGGTGAGCCGGGGGAGTGCGGATCGTGCCGCCCTGCGCACCGCGCAGGAGATCATCGATTCCGGCGAGCCGACCGCGCTCTTCCCGGAGGGCACCCGGCTCTCGGGCCGCGAGGTCGGCACCCTCTTCGACGGCGCGGCGTACCTCGCCGCGAAGACCGGCGTTCCGATCGTGCCGGTCGGCATCGGCGGGAGCGAGCAGATCCTCGCCTCCGGGCGGGTGCTCCCGCGGCTTCGCCGGGTCGCTGTCGTCATCGGTCCCCCCATCGCACCACCGGTGCGCACCGGGACCGCGGTGAACCGGCCGGCCGTGCGTACCGTGACCGCGGAGCTCCACCGCTCGCTGCAGCGGTTGCTCGACGAGGCCATGCAGCTCGGCGGGTACTGAGCGGCCGAGGGTCAGCCGACCAGCACGACCCCGAGGAACATTGCGCCGAGCGCGGCGAGCAGGCTCACAGCCTCGGCGATCCCCGAGGCTGCGGCGGCTCGCCGTCGGGCCGCGGCGTCGGGCGCCCGGCGCACCGCCGGGCCGAGCACGAGCACGTGGAGGCCCGCAGCGACACCGCTCGCGGCGACGAGCGCGAGCTTGACGAGGAGGGTCGTCCACCACGCGCGGCTCCGCGCCGCCGCATCGATGGCCGCGAGGTTCCAGACGCCGGTGATGAGCAGCACCGCGAACGCAGGCCAGGCGAGCCGTTGGAACGCTCGTGCCACCGCGCGCACGGTGTCCGGGCCCGCCGGTCGGAGTGCGGGCACGATCCCGCCGAGGGTCAGCTGCCCTCCGACCCAGACGCTGGCCGCCAGCAGGTGCAGCGAGATCCGGATCGCCCGCGGGTCGATCGGGAGCACCGGTTTAGCGCCCGAGGTCGGCGAGCACTCTCGATGCGCTCACCTGCCGATCCTCGCCGAACGGTCCGCCGAGGTCCCGGGCCCGTTGCGGGTCGCCGCCGAGGGCGATGGCGGTGAGCGCATCGAGCGCGGGCAGCAGTTCCCGCAGCTCCCGCGGCGGCGGGAAGTACTCATCCTCGTCGGTCACGTGGACCGGCTCGATGCCCTCGCTCGGAGCGAGGCGTGCGATCACGGCATCCACGAGTTCCTCGGGGGCCGACGCGCCCGCGGTCACGCCGACGATCTCGGCATCCCCGAGGACCCCGAGGTCCAGCTCGTCGGGGCCGTCGACCCGCACCACGATCGGGCAGCCCGCGGCCCGGGCGACCTTGGCGAGCGCGAGGGTGTTCGAGGAGTTCGCGCTCCCGATCACCACGACCGCGTCGGCCCGGTCCGCGATGGCGCGCAGTGCGGCCTGGCGGTTCGTGGTCGCGAAGCACAGGTCGTTGCGCGCCGCGGTCCAGAGTTCCGGGAACCGGTGCCGGGCCTCGTCGGCGACGCCGGTCCAGTCGCCCATGGCCAACGTGGTCTGGGCGAGCAGGGCGACGCGGGTCGGGTCGGGCACGGAGGCGGCGACCGTCTCGAGGTCCTCGGGGTGCTCGACGAGCCGGATCGATTCGGGCGCCTCGGCCAGGGTGCCGACCGCCTCGTCGTGACCCTCGTGACCCACGTACAGCACGGTGTAGCCCTTGCCCGCCCGGGTCCGCGCCTCGTGGTGCACCTTGGTGACGAGCGGGCAGACCGCATCGACGACGAACCGGCCACGATCACGGGCGGCCCGTACGACCTCGGGGGCCGAGCCGTGCGCGGACAGCATGAGCGGTGCCCCCTCCGGCACCTCCTCCACGGTGTCCACGAACACGACGCCGAGTTCCCGGAACCGATCCACGACGATGCGGTTGTGCACGATCTCGTGGTAGCAGTACACGGGCGCCTCGAACACGCGCACCATCCACGCGAGCGCCTTGATGGCCATCTCGACCCCGGCGCAGAAGCCGCGCGGTTCGGCGAGCAGGACGCGGCGCACGGGCATGCGGGCAGGCTACCGCCGGCGGTCGACGACGTAGGATCCCCGGATGCCGTCCGCCCGAGTCGTCGCCGTCGCGCCCGGGTCACCGGCGGACCGTTCCGGCCTGCTCGTCGGTGACGAGATCCTCACGGTGAACGGCGAGGCCGTGCGCGACGTGATCCGCTACCGGATCCAGACCGACGAGGCCCGGGTGGAACTCGAGCTGCGCCGGGGTGGCCTCGACCGCACCCTGCTCGTGGAGAAGGGTTCGGGCGAGCCGCTCGGGCTCGAGCTCGCGAGCGCGGTGTTCGACCGTGTCCGGACCTGCGACAACCACTGTCCGTTCTGCTTCATCCACCAGCTCCCGCCCGGCATGCGGCGGAGCATCTCGCTCAAGGATGACGACTACCGGCTGTCCTTCCTCTACGGGAACTTCACGACCCTCACGCGCTTCACCGAGGCCGACCTCGAACGGGTCGTCACCGAGCGGCTCTCGCCGCTCCACGTGTCCATCCACGCGACCGATCCGGAGGTGCGGACTCGGTTGCTGCGCAACCGTCGGGGCGCCACGAGCCTCCGGTGGTTGGAGGCCCTGCTGGCTGAAGGCGTCGAGGTCCACGGGCAGGTCGTCGTGTGCCCGGGCATCAACGACGGCTCGGTGCTCGACGACACGATGCTCGGCGTGCTCGATCGGTTCCCCGACCTGGCTTCGGTCGGCGTGGTGCCGCTCGGGGTGAGCGCCTACAACACCGAACCCGAGATGCGACCCCACACCCGCGACGAGGCGGTCGCGGTGGTGGAAGCGGTGCTCGGGTGGCAGGAGGTGTTCCTCGCCGTGCTCGGTCGACGTCTCGTGCACCTCGGTGACGAGTACCTGCTCATGGCGGACCGACCGTTCCCGGCGCTCGACCACTACGAGGGCTGCCCCCAGCACGAGAACGGGATCGGCATGGCGGCGACCTTCCGGGACGAGGTCGCCGCAGGGTTGGCCGGGCGCCGCGCCGCGGGCACCGGAACCCGTTCGGGGTTCTTCGCCTGGGTCGACGGGGCGCCGGCCGAGGGTTACCGGGCGCCGAGGGCGCCCGGCGCCCCGGAACCGGGGGAGGTCGATCGCACGGCCGGACCGGTCGTGCTCGTCACCGGCGCCTACGGTCACGAGGTGCTCGCACCCCTGCTCCCCGGACTCGCCGCGCACGCGGGGGTCCCGGTCCGGACCCTCGTGGTCGAGAACCGGCACTTCGGTGGCAACATCGGGGTGACCGGGCTCATGACGGGGGGCGACATCCGTGATGCCCTGCACCGGGTGGAACCGGAGGCGCGGGTGCTGCTGCCCGACGTCGCGTTGTCCAACGACCGGTTCCTCGACGGCCTCGGCATCGCCGATCTGGGGCGCATGGTCGAGGTGATCCCGACCGACGGGGTGTCGCTCGTCGAGGCGCTCCGGTGACCGCCGCGCCGGTGGTCGCCATCGTGGGCCGACCCAACGTGGGCAAGAGCACGCTCGTCAACCGGTTCGTCGGCCGACGCGAGGCGATCGTCGAGGAACGGCCCGGGGTGACCCGGGACCGCAAGGCCCTCGACGCGGAGTGGAACGGTCGACGGTTCACGGTCGTGGACACCGGCGGGTGGATCGCGACCGATGAGCCCCTGGCCCGACAGGTGAGCCTGCAGGCCGAGCGCGCGATCCGTGAAGCCGACCTCATCCTCATGGTCGTCGACGTGACCGTGGCGGTCACCGAGGAGGATTCGGCCATCGCCCGCATCCTGCAGCGCAGTGACAAGCCGGTCATGCTCGTGGTGAACAAGGTCGACGACGACAAGCGCGAGCTCGAGATCTGGGAGGCCGCCGGGCTCGGTCTCGGCACGCCGTACGCGGTCTCGGCCATCCACGGTCGGGGGAGCGGGGACCTCCTCGATGCCGTGGTGACCGCGCTGCCGCCCGCGGAGGACGAGGACGAGCCCGAACCCGAGGACCACCTGTTCTCCGTGGCGATCGTGGGTCGACCGAACGTGGGCAAGAGCACGCTGTTCAACCGGATCGTCGGCGATGAGCGGTCGGTGGTCCACGACATGCCGGGCACCACCCGCGACACCATCGACACGGTCGTGGAGACTGAGGACGGGCCGCTGCGGTTCGTCGACACCGCCGGGATGCGACGGCGCAGCCGGGTCGATGAGGACACCGAGTACTACTCGGTGGTCCGCGCGCTGCAGGCCGTGGATCGGTCGGACGCCGCCCTCCTCGTCATCGATGCGTCCCTCGGCGTCTCCCACCAGGATCAACGCCTCGCCGAACGCATCGACGCGGCGGGCACGGCCATCGTGATCGTGCTCAACAAGTGGGACCTCATCGCGACCGAGGATCGGCCGCAGATCCTCGCGGACGTGCACGATCGGCTCGGCTTCCTCGCCTACGCGCCGGTGCTCAAGGTCTCCGCGTTCACCGGCCGGTTCATCAAGAACGTGCTGCCCGCACTGCGGCAGGCGGAGGACGCCTACCACGTCCGGGTCCCGACCGCGGAGCTCAACAAGGTCATGCGCGAGGCGCAGACCCGGCATCCGCCGCCCCTCGACCGCAAGCACCGGACCCGCATCCTCTACGCGACCCAGGGCGCGGCCGAGCCGCCGACGTTCACGATCTTCGCAACGAGATCCCTGCCGCCCACGTACCTGCGGTACCTCGAGCGGTGCATCCGCGAGCACTTCGACCTGGGGCCGACCCCCATCAAGCTGCGAGTCCGTCGGAGGTCAGGGTGAGAGGTGGCGAGGAGTTCCGGGCCGTGACGGATGCGGCCACCGAGGGCAACTCGGTGCGGGCCGCGGCGCGCCTGGCCGAGCAGGGCAAGCGACCGGTGCGGGACCGCATCGCGCGCCTCGTCGATGCGGGGTCGTTCGTCGAGGACGCGCTGCTCGCCAACGCGTCGGCCGGCGACCTGCCGGCCGACGGCGTGGTGATCGGCACGGCGACGGTCGACGGTCGTCCCGTGTGCATCATGGCGAACGATCCGACGGTGAAGGCCGGATCCTGGGGTGCCCGAACGGTCGAGAAGATCGTGCGGCTCACCGAGTACGCACTCCGCCACGAGGTGCCGGTCGTCTACCTCGTGGATTCGGCCGGCGCTCGCATCACCGATCAGGTCGAGCTGTTCCCGGGGCGGCGCGGGGCCGGGCGCATCTTCGCGAACCAGGTCCGACTCTCCGGTCGGGTGCCCCAGGTCTGCTGCCTCTTCGGACCCTCCGCGGCCGGGGGCGCCTACATCCCGGCCTTCTGCGACGTGGTGTTCATGGTCGAGGGCAACGCCTCGATGTACCTCGGTTCGCCGCGGATGGCCGAGGAGGTCATCGGCGAGCACGTGACGCTCGAGGAGATGGGCGGCGCGGTCATGCACGCCACGGTGAGCGGCTGTGGGGACAACCTCGTGGCCGACGACGACGGGGCGATCGACGCGGCCCGGGCCTGGCTGTCGTACCTGCCCACCTCGTTCCGCGAGCGGCCGCCGAGCGCGGCGGCCCGGCCGCCCCGGGCCGACGCCAAGCCCATCGCGGAGGTCATCCCCGACGAGGAGCGACGGGCCTACGACGTGCGGCGGGTGGTCGAGGCGCTCGTCGACGACGGTTCGTTCCTCGAGCTCAAGCCCCGGTTCGCCCGGGAGCTCGTCACCGGCTTCGCCCGGCTCGAGGGGGAGGTGGTGGGGATCGTCGCCAACAACCCGGCCCACCTCGGCGGGGTGCTGTTCGTCGATTCCGCCGACAAGGCGGCCCGGTTCATCTGGCTCTGCGATGCCTTCGACGTCCCCCTCGTGTTCCTCGCGGACGTGCCCGGGTTCATGATCGGGAGCCAGGTGGAGCGGCAGGGCATCATCCGGCACGGTGCCAAGATGATCACCGCGGTGGCCGAGGCGACGGTGCCGAAGTTCTCGGTCATCCTGCGCAAGGCCTACGGCGCCGGGCTGTACGCGATGTGCGGTCCCGCCTTCGACCCCGATGCGGTGCTCGCGCTCCCGAGCGCGCAGATCGCGGTGATGGGTCCCGAGCCCGCGGTGAACGCGGTGCACTACCACCGCATCCAGGCCATCGAGGACGCGGACGAACGGGCAGCCTTTGTGGCCGAGCGTCGGGCTGAGTACGAGGCGGACGTCGACCTGCTCCGGCTCGCGTCGGAGCTGGTGATCGACGCCATCGTCCAGCCGGAGGACCTCCGGCGCGAGCTCGTGGCCCGCCTCGCCGTCGCGCGGCGTCGGGTGCGGGAGCCGTTCGCCCGACGCCACGGCGTCCCCCCGGTCTGAGGCGACCGTCATGCCCTGGTGCGAGCCGTGCTCCCGGTACCTCGCCCCGGCCTCGGTCGACGATGGCCGGTGCCCGTCCTGTGGTCGGACCGTGGAGGTCGGTTCGGTCGCCGAGCAGGCGGCCGCCACCGCGTCGGCTCGCGACGAGGAGGCGCGGCTGCCGGTGCCCTGGCACCTCAAGGTCCTCGCCGCCGCGATCGTCGTGTACCTCGGCTACCGCCTCTGGCAGGGGATCCACTGGGTCCTGCGCTGAGCCGCGCTTCGCACCGGCGTCCGGACCACGGTTACCGTCGGCCGGTGCCCTTCGATCCCTTCGATCCGGCGACCATCGCCGACCCCTTCCCCGCGTACCGTGCGCTCCGGGACGAGGCACCGGTGCACCGCTCCGAGGACCGCGGTTTCTGGGTCGTGAGCCGCTACGACGACGTGACCCAGGTGCTGCGCGACCACACCCGGTTCTCCTCGGAGGCCGGGGTGGGGTCGGAGTGGCGGCCGGTGCCCATGATGATCTCGGTCGACCCACCCGACCACACGCACCTGCGTCGCATGGTCCAACGCGAGTTCACGCCGCGGGCCATCGCCGGCTGGTCCGAGCAGGTGCGCGGGCTGGTGGACCGCACGCTGGATGCCTTCGTGGCCGCGGGCGGCGGTGATCTGGCCACCGAGGTCGCCTACCCGATCCCGATCGGGGTCATCGCCGACATGCTCGGGGTGCCGACCGAGCACCGGCACGACTTCAAGCGGTGGTCGGACGCCACGATCGACGCCCTCGGGGGCGGTCTGGACGCCGAGACCTCGGCGACGGTCGAGGCGAGCATCGTCGAGTTCGCCCAGTACTTCTTCCCCGTCATCGCCGAGCGGCGGTCGGCGCGGGGAACGGATCTCCTGAGCCTGCTCGTGGACCCGGCGCACGGCGACACGCTCACCGACGGGGAACTGGTGTCGTTCGCGATCCTGCTGCTCGTGGCCGGTAACGAGACGACCACGAACCTCATCGGCAACCTCGTCCACGCGCTCGCGACCCATCCGGAGCAGTGGGCGCGCCTGCAACGGGACCGATCCCTCGTGCCCGCCGCGGTCGAGGAGGCGCTGCGGTTCGACTCGCCGATCCAGGGGTTCTTCCGGAACACGCTCGAACCGGTGGAGCTGCGCGGGGTCGAGATCCCGGCCGACGAGAAGGTCATGGTCCTCTACGGATCAGCCAACCGGGACGAGCGCAAGTACCCGGAACCCGACCGCTTCATCGTCGACCGCAACCCGGCCGACCACGTGGCCTTCGGCGCGGGCATCCACCTCTGCCTCGGGGCGCCGTTGGCCCGGATGGAGGGAGCGCTCGTGCTCGAGGGACTCCTCGACCGGGTCGCCTCCATCGAGGAGGTCGGAGCGGTGGTACGCACGGCCAACCCGCTCCTGCGCGGCATCCGGAACCTGCCCGTGCGGATCGAACCCCGCTGAGGGGAGCACGCGACGGCGCCCGCTAGAGTCGCCTGCGCTGCCACCGCCACGTGCGGGGCATCGGGCTGTGGCGCAGTTTGGTTAGCGCGTCGGTCTGGGGGACCGAAGGTCGCAGGTTCAAATCCTGTCAGCCCGACCAACCCTCTCGGTATCGGGCCGCGGCCCGGTTCGATGGATACCGTGCCGTCCATGGACGCAGAGGAACGGCGGAGGCTGGAGCTCCCGGCGGAGGGGGTGCAGGCCCTGCTCACGATCCTCGGGATCGTCGACGATCAGTGCGTTCCCGTGGACCGGGCCCGCCGGGATCGCATCGAGCGGGCCCTCGTCGATGCATCAGGTGGGGGAGCGGTCGAACTGTCGATCGCGGAGGCTGCGTTCCTCATGGACGGGATGGACCTCACCGAGACCATGAGCATGGGCCTGCCGTGGTTCGACCAGGTCGTGATGACCGCGGCGTTCGTGCGGGAGACGCTGGCCGAGCCGTGGACCGATGCCGAGTGGCTGGCCCTGCGCGACCGCACCAACGTGCGGCGACCCTGAACCTCAGCCCCGACGGATCCAACCGACGCGGATCGTGCCGTTCGGGATCGTCGTGTCGATGGTGCCGACGATCCGGTCGGCGGAGAAGGTCGCGGTACCGTCGGCGCAGCGATCACGGGTGATGCGGAAGCCCGCGGCGCGCACCGCGCCGACGCCCTTGGTGCACGCCTCGGCCTGGGTGAACACGCCGACCCGGAATCCGAACGTGTAGTCGGCGGAGTCGTCGCCGCACCGTCGGACCTGGACCACGGTGCCCGCGGGAGCGTCGACGAGTGGTGCCCCGCCGCAGCGCTTCGGGGGGCGCGTGGTCGTGGCGGGTCGACGGGTGGTCGTGGTCGGGCTCCCCGGACCGCTCGTGGTGGTGGGTTCGGTGGTCGTGGAGGTGCGGTCGGTCAGGGTCGTCGTCGTGCGGCGCGGCGGCCGCTCCCGTCCCCGTGCGTCCGATCCGTCGCCTCCGGAGCACGCAGCTGTCACGAGGACGAGGGCCAACGCCGTCCCCATCGCTGCGACCCGTGGCATCCCGACCTGTCCTCCCCGTCCTGCCCGTCGCTCCCGCGATCGGCGTTGAGCGCGAGCCTATGCCCACGCTCGGTGGTCGGGGGGCGCGGTTCTGAGTCGTTTCTTGACCGTTCGACGGTGGTCCGCGAACCCGCCGCTCGGTACCGTTCCGAGAGACCGTTCGTCACGTTCCCACCCAACCGGGGGTCCCCATGCTGCCGTCCACCGCTCGTCGAATCGCCGCCCGCACGCTGCAGGAGCGGGCCGGAGGCCTGGCGGCCGCCCTGGCGCTCGTGTTCGGTAGCGCCGGAGCGGTTGGAGCCACCGTGGTGGCCGGCGCAGCACCGGTCGGTGCGATCACGGTCTACGACGACGACCTCGACGACGACGGGACGCCGAACGCACTCGACCCCGACGTCGATGACGATGGCATCCCGAACGGGGCGGACACGGACGTCGACGACGATGGCATCCCGAACGGAGCCGACCTCAACGTGGACGGTGACCGCTGGATGAACCGGTCGGTCCGCGAGCTCGACATCGATGGGGACGGCCTCGCCGACAACGCCGACGCGGAGGATGACATCGACGGTGATGGTCTCGCCGACGATGCCGACGCCGAGACCGATGAGGACGGCGACGGCCTCCTCGACGACGCCATGCTCGAGCGGGACATCGACGGCGACGGGTACTCCGACGCCTCACCGAAGGAGTTCGACATCGACGGCGACGGCGTCGCCGACGATTCGGCTGCGGAGGATGACATCGACGGGGACGGGGTCGAGGACGGCGATGCCGCCGAGACGGACATCGATGGCGACGCGAAGGCCGACGATGCGCTCAACGAGGTGGACATCGATGGGGACGGCCTGAAGGACAACTCGCTGCTCGAGACCGATGAGGACGGCGACGGAACCTCGGATGACGCGGACGACGACGTCGACGGTGACGGTCACGGGAACGGCGAGGACGAGGACGTCGACGGCGACAACGTCGTGAACGGCTCGGATGCTGACGTCGACGGTGACGGCACCCTGAACTCCTCGGACGACGACATCGACGGCGACGGGTCCTCGAACGTCGAGGACGACGATGAGGACGGCGACGGCACCCCGAACGCCGAGGATTCGGACTCCGACGGGGACCAGGTTCCCGACGCCGACGAGGACTGACGACCGGGTGACGGGCCGCGCATCGATCCGGCTGACGGCTCGGTACGCTGCTGCGCATGGTGGGTCCCCGGGGGATTAGGTCCGCGCGGTTCGCGCTCGTCGGCCTCGCGGGGCTCGCGCTCCTCACGGGCGCGTGCCGGCCGGTGCCGCCGGACGCCACGCTGCGTTCGCTCGCGGCGCTGCGCGACGGGCGCTCCATCGGGACCTCCGTCGACCCGACCCAGTTCAGCCGTCCGGCCGATGCCGGGCTCATCGGGACCCAGTTCTCGTCGGTGACCCCGGAGAACGCCATGAAGTGGGAGGTCGTCCACCCGGGCACCTCGACCTGGAACTTCGCGACCGGTGACGCGATCCTCGACTTCGCGGAGGCGCACGGACAACGCGTGCGCGGGCACGCCCTCGTGTGGCACCGCCAGAACCCCGCTTGGTTGACCGGCGGAACCTTCACCCGTGAGCAGTTGACCCAGGTCCTGCGTGACCACATCGAGACCCTCGTGGGTCGGTACCGGGGGCGCATCGCCCAGTGGGATGTGGTGAACGAGGCGATCGCGGACGACGGCACGCTGCGGGACACCCTGTGGCTGCGCGGGATCGGCCCGGACTACATCCGCCTCGCCTTCGAGTACGCCCACGCGGCCGACCCGGACGCCGAGCTCTACATCAACGACTACCTCATCGAGCTGGGCGGGCCGAAGGCCGACACCCTCCTCTGGATCGTGCAGTCCCTGCGCGCCGCAGGGGTGCCGATTCACGGCGTCGGCTACCAGATGCACGAGCTCGGGCCGGCCATGATGCCGAACCCGGATCTGCTCGCCGAGCGCATGCGGCGGTTCACCGCGGTCGGCGTCGACGTGGAGATCACGGAGATGGACGTGGCCCTGCGCCTTCCCTCGGACCCCGTGGCCGATCCGCAGCGGCAGGCCGACGCCTACGGGTCGGCGGTGATGGCCTGCCTCGCTGTCTCCCGGTGCACGGGCATCACCACCTGGAACTACGCGGACTCGGAGTCCTGGATCCCCGGGGAGTTCCCCGGGTGGGGAGAGGCGAGCATCTACGACGGCTCGCTCGCGCCGAAGCCTGCGGTCGACCGCATCCGCAAGCTGCTCTGGTGGAACCTGCGCGCTCGGTGACGGGGTGCGAGACTCGGGCGCCTACCCGAGGAGGAACCCATGCCGCGTCTCCGCCAGGTGCCCCGTGCCGAGGCCAGCCCGTCGGTCGCCATGGTCTACGACCTGCTGTTCGGTGAGGGTGTGTGTCCGGTCGAGACGCCGGGGACGGTCACCGGCACGCCGGGGGACTGGTGGACGGTGTTCGCCCTCGTCCCCGCGGTCTTCGAGCACGCGTGCCAGGGCATCCTGCTCTACCGCTCGCCCGACCGGATCCTCGATCCCGTCCTGCGCGAGCTCGCCCAGACCCGGACCGGCTGGACCCGCCAGAGTCGCTTCGTGTTCTCGCAGCACTGCAAGTCCTGTCGCACCGTTGGGATCCCGGAGGAGAAGATCGCGGCGATCCCGCACTGGAGCGCAGCGGACTGCTTCACGCCGGCCGAGCGCGCGGTGCTCGCGTACACCGACGCGTTGACGCTCGAGGACGGGCGGGTGGCCGACGGGGTCTTCGAGGCGTTGCGGGAGCACCTGTCCGACGAGGAGATCCTCGAGCTCACCTACATCACCGCGCTCTACGAGGCTCACGCGATCATGTCGAAGGCGCTGCGCGTGGAGTTCGATGCCGACCCCGACCCGATCGTCGAGGTTCGGGCACCCGGTGACTACCAGGGGTTCCTCGTGGGCCCCGATGACCGACCCCCGGAGTGAACGCGGTTCCGGTGCCGGACGCGCCGGGACCCGCCGGCGCTTGGGGGGGCAAGCCGACGGGTCCGCGGACGCGTCGACGTGGTCTCCCTGGCCCGCCGACGTGTCCACCATCGGAACATGGGTGTGCGGGGCCGGCCAGCGGGGTATTCCGGTCAATGCGGTCGGCGCGGCGTCGGTTCGTGGGGTCTGCGTCGCTGCGGCCCCACCTGACGGTGGGGTGATGCCCGCACGGATACCTACACGTGATACAACGTCAGGTGTCCCCGTGGCTGGGGAGCACCTCCCTGCCCGGTGCGTGTAATCCGGCCACGGGGACACCCGCGTCCGGGCCCGGGTGTCCGAGTCGGGACCTCTTGCCGTTTCCGCTCAAGGCCCGTCGGAGCCCCTCCGATGGTGGGCCCAGTCGACCGCCACGGATGACGGTCGCTCGAGAGAGGTCTGGTTCCCCGGCACCGCGGTGTCGGGGCCGGCCTGGGAGGAGCCGACATGGATGTCGGGAATGCTCACGGAACGAGCCGACCTCGCCAGGGCCGACCGCCGGTGTCCACCCGGCGGGTGGGCATCGGCGTGTTCACCGCCGCCCTCGGCTGCGCGGTGGTCGCTGCGGGTTGCGGGGTCGGCGTACCGGCGGCGACGCCGGCGCCACGCGGTGCGGCGAGGTCCGCGTCGCAGGGCGGAGCCTCGGACGGGGCATCGGCACGCGGTGCCGGTGCCCCGGCGGGGGCGATCGGGATGACCGGTCCGACGGGCCCCACGGGGGCCCGTGGCCAGGATGGGGTGACGGGGATCACGGGCCGCGACGGTGCTGTCGGCACGAACGGGACGGTCGGTGCCACGGGTGCATCGGGGTCCGACGGTGTCGCGGGTCCGGCGGGTCCCGCCGGCGCGGTGGGACCGACTGGAACTGTCGGTGCGACCGGCGGTCGCGGGGCCGACGGAGTCGAGGGCGCCACCGGTCCGATGGGGCCGGACGGGCCGCAGGGTCCGACGGGCGTGACCGGTGCGACGGGCATCGATGGTCGCGACGGCGTCGACGGTCAGGACGGGGTGACGGGGCCTCGCGGTGACGATGGCGCCACCGGTCCGACGGGCTCCACGGGGCCGGCCGGGACGAACCTCTTCCGGCTGGCATCGCAGACCGGAACGCTCGGCGCGCTCGGGACGACCACCTTCACGATCCCATGCGCCGCGGGCGAGGTCGCGGTCGGCGGCTCGTGGGAGGTCGGAGGTTCGCTCCTCCGGGTCCAGGGCTCATCGCCGACCCCCTCCGGGAGCGGCTGGGTCCTCCGGTTGCATTCGGGGGACACGGCCACCCGCGAGGTGACGGTACGGGCCGTGTGCATCGTCGGTGCCTGGGTCCCCTGATCGTTCGACCCCGGCACCGCGTAGGGTGCCGCCCGTGTCGAGCAGCACGAGCCGAGGGTGACCACGGGTCCGCGCACCGGGCGAGCCGCGCGCTTCCCGCGCGCGGCGATCGCGACGCCCCACCACCTCGCGTCGGCCGCGGGGGCGGCCGTGCTCGCCGACGGCGGCAACGCGGTCGACGCGATCCTCGCGGCGAACCTGGCGCTCGGTGTCGTGGCGCCCTACCTCTGCGGGTACGGGGGCGACGTCTTCGCCATCGTCTGGGACGGCCGCCTGCACGGGTACCTCGGGTCGGGGCGATCCGGCGTCGGGGCGACGCCTGAGCGCCTCCGGTCCGCAGGTCACACGACGATGCCGACGCTCGGCGGTCCGACGGTCACGGTGCCGGGCGCAGTGCGCGGCTGGTTCGACCTGCTCGAGCGGTGGGGGACGCGGTCCTTCGCCGGCCTCGCCGCCACGGCGCATCGGTTCGCGTCGGAGGGGTTCCCGCTCACCGAGACCGGCGCCGCGACGATCGCGGCCGCGGGATCGCTCTACCCGGGCGTCGCGTCATGGTCGAGGGCCTACGGTGACCGGCGGGCCGGCGACACCCTCCGCCAACCCGCGCTCGCTGCGCTCATCGCCCGCCTCGGTGAGGACGGGGCCGACGCCTACTACCGGGGTGCGGTCGCCGACGCGATCGCAGGATCGGTCGAGGCGGCCGGTGGGCACCTCACCGCGGCGGACCTCGCTGCGCACCGGGGCGCGTGGGTCGACCCGATCGTGGCTGAGTTCCGCGGCCACGGGATCGCCGAACTGCCGCCGCCGACTCAGGGTGTCGCGGCGCTCGAGATGCTGCGCATCCTCGACGGGTTCGACCTCGCCTCGATGGACACGGACGCGCGCCAGCACCTCATGGTCGAGGCGGTCAAGCTCGGCCTCGCCGACCGACAGGCCCACCTCTCGGATCCGGCGCACATGCGCATCGACCCGCGTGCGCTCCTCGACGACGCCTACGTGGCGAGCCGGCGGTCGTCCATCGACCCGGAGCGGGCCGGCGATCCCGTGCCGGGATCGCCGCAGGTGGGTGGGACCGCGTACCTGTGCGCGGCGGACGGCGACGGGCTCTGCGTGAGCCTGATCCAGTCGAACTTCCTCGCGTTCGGCTCCGGGGTGCGGGTGGAGGAATGGGGCATCAACCTCACGAACCGCGGCGCGTCGTTCTCGCTCGACCCGACCTCGGTGAACGTGCTCGCCGGCGGCAAGTTCCCGCTCCACACGCTCATCCCGGCGATGGTGCTGCGGGACGGCACGCCGACCCACCTCGTGGGCACGATGGGTGCCGATGCGCAGGCCCAGGTCCACGTGCAGGTGCTCGAACGCATGCTCGGCGGCGGGGAGGACCCGCAGCGTGCCGTCGACGCGCCGCGGTGGCGGGTGGAGGTCGCGGCGCGGCCGGTTCGCCACGAGACCCGCTTCGCTGCGGAGATCCTCGGTGGGTTGGCTCGGAGGGGACACGAGCTGCTGGCGACCTCCGACTGGGATATGGGGATGGGGCACGCCCACGTGATCGCTCGGGAACCGGGCGGGTACGCGGCGGCGACCGACCCGCGGGCCGAGGGCGCAGCGCTCGGCTGGTGACGCGATGCTCGGTGGACCTGCACATGTGGGTCATGCTGGAGCGCCGACGGGAGGGGTGAGGCATGGATCTGGGTATCGCCGGTCGGCGCGCCGCGGTGGCCGGCGCGAGCCGAGGCCTCGGCTTCGCCACCGCGGCCGCGCTCGTGGCCGAGGGGGTCGACGTGGCGATCTGCGGTCGAGACCCCGACCGCATCGCGGCCAGCGCCGCGCGGATCGGGGCCCGTCCGGTGGTCGCCGACGTGTCGACGGTGCAGGGCGCGCAGGAGTTCGTGGCCTCGGCCGAGGTCGCGCTCGGCGGGATCGACATCCTCGTGGCCAACAGCGGGGGACCGCCGGGCGGCGGGATCGCGGCGTTCCCCGACGCTGCGGCGTACACCCGGGCGTTCGAGCAGTCGGGCGCAGCCATGATCGCGATGTGCCTCGCTGCGGTCGGTCCGATGCGGGTCCGGGGCTGGGGTCGGGTGCTCGCCGTCACCTCCACGTCGGCCCGCGAGCCGTTGACCGGGCTGGTCCTCTCGAACGTGGCCCGGGCGGGGCTCACCGCGTTCCTCAAGACCCTGGCCACCGAGGTCGCACCGGACGGCGTCACGGTCAACTCGCTCCAGCCCGGGTTCCACGCAACCGACCGGCTCGCGGAGCTCGGCGCTGACCTCGAAGCGATCGCGTCGGCCACCCCGACCCGGAGCGTGGGCCGCCCGGAGGACTTCGGGCGCGCCGCGGCGTTCCTGTGCTCGGATGCGGCCCGGTACATCACGGGCGTCGCGCTGCCGGTCGACGGCGGCCGGCTGTCCGGACTCCAGTGACGAGACGAGGAGGGACCGTGTTCCGACACGTGGCGATGTTCCAGTGGGTCGAGGGCGTGACGCCTGAGCAGATCGCGGCAGTGGGCGATGCGCTCTTCCCGTTGCCCGCGATCATCCCCGAGATCCGCAGCTTCCGGTTCGGACCCGACGCGCGCCTGGCAGAGGGCAACTTCGACTACGTGGTCACCGCCGACTTCGACGACGTCGACGGGTTCCGTGCGTACCGGGACCATCCGGACCACCGCATGGTCGCGCGGCAGGTGATCGGACCGATCCTCGCGGCGCGTGCTGCGGTGCAGTTCGACGCGGGCATTCCGCCCGAAGCGGTCGAGCCCCTGACCGAGGGTTGACCCACCGCGTAACCTCGGCTCCGTGACCGTTCCCGAGCCGACCCGCGACCGCGGGTGGCGCACCGTCCCGAACCTCATCTCCCTCGTCCGCCTCCTCTGCGTGCCGGTGTTCGTGTGGCTGCTGCTCGGCGCGGATCGGCCCCTCGCCGCGGGTCTGCTGCTCGCGGTCCTCGGCGCGACCGATTGGGTCGACGGGTGGATCGCCCGTCGCTACGACCAGGGATCGGCGATCGGCAAGGTGCTCGACCCCGTGGCCGACCGCATCCTCCTCATCGCCGCCGCGGTGGTGCTGCTCATCGACGGAACCGTCCCCTGGTGGGTCGGCCTCCTCGTGCTCGCGCGGGAGGCGGTGATCAGCGTCGCGGTGCTGGCGCTCGCAGCGGCTGGAGCCCGCCGCATCGACGTGCAGTGGGTGGGCAAGGCCGGGACGCTGGCGCTCATGTTCGCCCTGCCCGGGTTCCTCCTCGTCTCGATCACCGCGGGAGCGCTGCACACGGTGCTCGTCGTCGTCACCTGGACCTTCACCGTCGGGGGGCTCCTCCTCTCCTACTGGGCCGCGGTCGGGTACATCCCGTTGGCCCGTACCGCGTTGCGCGAGGGGCGATCGGTGGGCGAGGCCGCGTGAAGGCAGTCATCCTCGCCGGCGGCGAGGGGACGCGGCTGCGGCCGCTCACATCGAACACGCCGAAGCCCATGCTGCCGATGGCGAACCGTCCGATGCTCGAGCACATCGTGCGGCTGCTCGCGTCCCATGGGTTCGACGAGATCATCGTCACGGTGGCCTTCCTCGCGAACCAGATCCGCAACTACTTCGGGGATGGGTCGGACTTCGGGGTGCGGATGCGGTACGCGACCGAGGACACGCCACTCGGCACGGCCGGTTCCGTGCGCAACGCGGCGGACGAACTCGACGAACCGTTCCTCGTGCTGGCCGGGGACGTCCTCACCGACATCGATCTCACAGCCTTCGTCGCGGCGCACCGAGCGTCGGGCGCGCTCGCATCCATCGCGCTCAAGCGGGTGGAGCACCCGGTGGAGTTCGGGATCGTCATCACCGAGGAGAGCGGACGCATCGAGCGATTCCTGGAGAAGCCGACCTGGGGCGAGGTGTTCTCCGACACGATCAACACCGGCATCTACGTGCTCGACCCGTCGGTCTTCGACTACATCCCCGACGGTGCGGTGTCCGATTTCTCGAGCGACGTGTTCCCGGCCATCCTCGCGGACGACCAGCTGCTCGTCGGGCAGGTGGTGGAGGGCTACTGGGAGGACGTCGGTACGCTCGAGGCCTACCTGTCGGCCCACCAAGACATGCTCGACGGCGCGGTGTCCGTCGACATCGGCGGGTTCCGACTGAGCGAGGGCGTGTTCATCGGCGAGGGGGCGGAGATCGACCCGGGCGCGGTCGTCGAGGGTCCGAGTGTCATCGGGGTGAACTCGCGGATCGAAGCGGGCGCGCACATCCGGCCGTACACCGTGCTCGGCGCCGACGTGGTCGTGCGCACCGACGCGTTCGTGGAGCGCTCCGTGGTGCACGATCACGTGTACCTCGGATCGTCGTGCCGTCTGCGGTCGACGCTCATCGGGCGTTCCTGCGACCTGCGCACCCGCGTGGTGGCCGAGGGCGCGGTGGTGGGGGACGAGTGCTTCATCGGCGACCGCGCGGTCATCAACCCGGGAGTGAAGGTGTTCCCGTTCAAGACGGTCGAACGGGGGGCGGTCGTGACCTCCTCGATCGTCTGGGAGTCCCGCGGTGCCCGCACGCCGTTCGGCCGGCGCGGGGTGCAGGGTCTGGCCAACGTCGACGTGACCGCCGAGAGCGCCAGCCGCATCGCACTCGCCTACGCGTCCTCGTTGCCGAAGGGCGCCGTGGTCACCGTGAGCCGGGACACGAGCCGGGCGGCCCGGGCGCTCAAGCGCTCGGTGATCGGGGCGTTGAACCTCGCCGGGGTGAACGTGGACGACATGGAGCTCGCGACCGTGCCGCTCACCCGGTTCCAGGTGCTCAACTCGCAGGCGGCGGGGGGCATGAGCGTGCGCCTCATGCCCGGTGACGCGTCGACCGTGGAGATCCGGATGTTCGATCCCGAGGGGCGGGACATCGACCCCGGGTTCCAGCGACGGATCGAGCGGCTCCTGTACCGCGAGGACTTCCGACGCGCGTTCTCGGGCGACATCGGCGACATCGTGTTCCCACCTCGCACCCTCGACTACTACACCGCAGCGCTCGAACGCCTCGTGGACCGCGAAGCGCTGCGCGCCCGGGCGTTCAAGGTCGTGATCGACTACTCCTTCGGCGCGACCTCGCTGGCGCTGCCGAGTGTGCTCGCGAAGGTGGGGGCCGAGGTGCTCGCGGTGAATCCGTTCGCTGCGACGCGCGCGGGCAGCGGATCGCTCGAGGGTCGGCGGTCCCGGGCCGACCGGGTCGGCGACCTCGTGCGGGCATCGGGTGCGGACCTCGGCGTCGTCCTCGACGTGGACGGTGAGACCTCGATCCTCGTGGACGATGAGGGGCACGTGCTCGAGCCGGAGCAGACCCTGCTCGCGCTCGTGGCGCTCGTCGCCGAGTCGACGCCGGGGGCGAGGATCGCGCTGCCGGTCTCGGTGAGCCGGGAGGCCGAGCGCATCGCCGCCGCACACGGCGCGGCGGTGGAGTGGACGAAGCTGTCGCCCGCGCACCTCATGGAGGTCGCGTCGGAGGGTGGGGCGGTGCTGGCCGCATCCCTCGAGCAGGGGTTCATCTGGCCCGAGTTCCTCCCGGCCTACGACGCGACGGCGACCCTCGTGCGCACCCTCGATCTCCTCGCACGCACCGGTCGCGGGCTGGCCGAGATCGTGCGGCGGCAGGCTCGGGTGCACGTGCGTCACGAGGTCGTGCCGGTGCCCTGGGACCGGAAGGGCGCGGTGATGCGGGAGATGGTCGAGCGCAACCAGGATCGGGATCTCACGCTCGTCGATGGGGTGAAGATCGATCTCGGCGTCGCGTGGGTGCTCGTCCTGCCCGATCCGGAGGACCCGACGGTGCAGGTCTGGGCCGAGGCCGGCAGCGACCACGAATCCGAGCGGATCGCGGCCGAGTACGCCCGGAGGATCCGGCTCCTCGCGGGCTAGGTTTCCCGCACCACGGCCACGAGGGGGAGCACATGCAGTACCCGGACGACCTCCGGTACAGCGAGGAGCACGAGTGGGTGCGCCTCGATGGGACGCGGGCGACCGTCGGCATCACCGACTTCGCCCAGGACGCGCTCGGTGACGTCGTGTTCGTGGCGCTGCCCGAGGTCGGCGGTGAGGTGGCGGCCGCCGCCAGCATCGCCGAGGTGGAGTCGACGAAGTCGGTGTCGGAGATCTACGCGCCGGTGGCCGGCACGGTCGTGGCTGCGAACGCCGACCTCGAGGCGACCCCCGAACTCGTCAACCGGGACCCCTACGGCGACGGCTGGATCTTCGCGGTCGAGGTCGCGGACCCGTCCGCCCTCGACGGGCTCATGGACGCCGCCGCCTACCGGGCGCTCGTCGGGGGTTGATCCGACCCTCGACCTCCGGCGCAGGTCGAGGGTTCCGGGCCGGGCCGAACGCAGGTAGCCTGCCGCCATGCGATGCAGCCGCTGCGGCCACGACAACTCCGCTGACGCCCGGTTCTGCTCCTCCTGCGGTACCCACCTGGTCGCCACGGAGGAATCCACCCTGTCGATCCCGGCGGTGGTGGCGAACCCGGTCGGGTCCGCGACGGGCGACGGGGGCGCTCTGCTCCACGTGGCACGGGGGCCCAACGCCGGTAGCACGTACGCGATCGGCGCGAGGCCCCTCTCGGTCGGGCGGCACCCGGAGTCCGACGTGTTCCTCGACGACATCACGGTCTCCCGGCGCCACGCGGTCTTCGAGGCCCGGGCGGACGGCGTGCACGTGCGTGACGCGGGCTCCCTCAACGGCACGTACGTGAACCGCGACCGCATCGAGGAGCGCGCGCTCGCCGACGGCGATGAGATCCAGATCGGTCGGTACGTGCTCGTGCTGCGCACCGCCCGATGAACGAACCTGCGCACCGATCGATCGGCGAGGTGCTCGCCTCGCTGAGCGGCGAGTTCCCGGACGTCACGATCTCGAAGATCCGGTTCCTCGAGAGCCAGGGACTCATCGCCCCCGAACGGACGCCCTCCGGGTACCGGAAGTTCTACGACGATGATGTGGCACGCCTCCGGTGGATCCTCGTCCAGCAGAAGGACCACTTCCTCCCGCTCAAGGTCATCAAGGATCGCCTCGACGAGCACGACCGCGACGGTTCACCTCTGCCGGACGTCGTGGATGCGCCGAGCGATGTCGCCGACCCACCGGAGGTCGAGCGGCCGGTGGACGCGCCGGCGAAGCCGAAGCGCACCCGGTCACGTGCCACGCGCCAGAAGGCCGCGCGCGCCGAGCCGCTCTCCGGGACCCAACTCGCACTCGATGGCGGCGCGGATGATCTCGTGGGTGTGTCCACGGGGGTCAGCCTCACCCGCACCGAGTTGGCCGCGGCCGCCGAACTCGACGTGGAGGGGATCCGCGAGCTCGAGGCCTACGGGCTCATCGCCCCGGCCGGCCGGATGGGGGAGGAGGGGCTGTTCGACGAGGACGCGCTCGCAGTGACCCTCGTGGTTGCCCGTCTCATGCGGCTCGGGGCCGAGCCCCGCCACCTCCGCATGTTCCGCAACTTCGCGGAGCGTGAGGCCGCGCTCTACGAGGGGCTGGCGCTCGGCGTGCTCCGGCCCCGCGGGGAGGCCTCGGTGACCCGGTCCCGGGATGCCGTCGTCGAGTTGGCCGACCTCGGCCGCTCGTTGCGAACGCTGTACCTCCGTCGAGCGCTCGACCGCATCCTGCGGGCCGAGGCCCGCGGGGCGAACGACGCGTGAACGAGGCCGAACCGCTCCTCACCCGTCAGGACATCGCCGCCACGGTCGCGGGGCTCGGCGCGGCCATCGCCGCCGACCACCCGGACGGCGTGGTCCTCGTGGGGGTGCTCAAGGGTGCGGCCATCCTGCTCGCTGACCTCGCCCGAGCCGTGCGCGGCGTGCCGGTGGCCGTGGAGTGCATGGCGATCTCGCGGTTCGCGCCGGACTCGGGGCGGGTGAGGATCCTCCACGACGTCGGCATCGACCTCACGGGTCGCGACGTGGTGCTGGTCGAGGATCTCGTCGACACGGGCCTCACCGCGGACTTCCTCGTGCGGACCCTGCGCGAACGGGGCGCGCGATCGGTCGAGGTGTGCACGCTCCTCGATCGACCGGTGCGTCGGATCGTCCCGTTCGTCCCTCGGTACGTCGGACGGGAGATCGGTGACGTCTTCGTGGTGGGTTACGGGTTGCACGTGGGTGATCGGTTCCGGAACCTCCCCGAGGTGTACGTGGTGGACCGCGCGGCGGCGGCGGAGGATCCCGATGGGTTCCTCGCGCGCTGGTACCGGGGGACGTGAGCCCGGGTCCGAGGCGTCCGGGCCGGTGGTAGGGTCGCCGACGTGGTGCGCATGACGTTGGTCGGAGTGCGGGTCGAGGTGCCGTCGAACCAGCCGATCATGCTGCTGCGCGAGGAGGAGGAGCCCCGGCGCTACCTGCCGATCTTCATCGGCTCCCCCGAGGCGACCGCGATCGTGTATGCCCTCCAGGGGATGGAGACGCCCCGGCCGATGACCCACGACCTCGTCACCACCGTGCTCGGCGACCTCGACACGCGGGTCACCCGGGTCGAGATCACCGAGCTGCACGAGGGCACCTTCTTCGCCGAGGTGGAGTTCGTGCAGGGCGATCGCACCCTTCGGGTGTCGGCCCGACCCTCGGACGCCATGGCCCTCGCCGTCCGGCAGGCGGAGGCGGTGCCGCTCTACGTGGCCGAGGAGGTCATCGACGAGGCCGGTCTCTCCTTCGAGGAGGAGGACGAGGACCAGATCGAGGAGTTCCGGGAGTTCCTCGACCAGGTGAACCCCGAGGATTTCGTCTGATCGACCGCCGCCGGGCGGGCCTCCGAGCCCTGACGTTGACGCCCGCGCGGGCCTCCGTTACGGTTCACAGCCGCGTAACTACTTCCCTGTGATCCGCGCCGCCCCACGGGCGAACGCCGGACCGGTCCCCACGAGGAGTCGACGATGGCCCCTGCTCGTACCGCCCGTGACCGAGGTGACGACCTCGCGGTCGACCGTGTCGAGCAGGGTGTGCTCGGCGCCGAGGCCTGGGAGGAGGTCGGCTACCGCGGGCCGCAGGTCTGCGCCATCGTCGGCATCACCTACCGGCAGCTGGACTACTGGGCCCGCACCGACCTCCTGCGACCCTCGCTCGCCGAGGCCCAGGGGAGCGGGACCCAGCGTCGCTACTCCTACCGGGACCTCGTCGCGCTGCGGGTCATCAAGAGCCTCCTCGACGCCGGCGTGTCGTTGCAGACCGCGCGCAAGGCGATTGAGTACCTGCGTGAGCACCTCGGGGAGGACCTCGCGTCGGCGAGCCTCGTGATCGACGAGTCCCGCAGCGTGCTGGCCCGCACGGGCGAGGACATCGTCGACCTCGTGCGTCAGGGCCAGGGCGTGCTCAACATCGTGCCGCTCGGTGCCGTGGTCGAGCAGATCGACGCCGGCATCCACGAACTGCGGCCGAAGGGCGAGCCATTGACGGAGGCCGCACCGTCACGGCGGCGGAGCGCGCGCTGATCCCGTGACCGACCGTCTGCCGCACGAGGACGTGCGCTTCGCCCACAACTCCGAGCGCCAGTTCGCGAAGCTGCTCGACTTCTACGGCATCGAGTGGGCCTACGAGCCACGGACCTTCGTGCTCGAGCGGGACCGGGAGGGCAATCCGGTGCAGGCCTTCACCCCGGACTTCCACCTCCCGGCCCACGACTGCTACATCGAGATCACCACGCTGAACCAGCGGCTGGTGACGAAGAAGAACCGCAAGGCCCGGCGGGTCACCGAACTCCACCCCGAGGTGCGGGTGAAGGTGCTCTACCAGCGGGACTACCTGCACCTGCTCGTGAAGTACGGGCTCGAGCCGCCTTCCCAGCACGTGCCGGAACCGTTGGAGCCGCTCGACCTCGGCTTCGCGGTACCGACGGACGACGTCGCGGAGACCGCGTGAGCGACGACCTGCGCACCAGCCCCCTCGACCCGGCGCACCGAGCGCTCGGTGCTCGACTCGTGCCGTTCGGGGGGTGGGACATGCCCATCCAGTACGCGGGCGTCATCGAGGAGCACCGGGCCTGCCGCGAGGGGGCCGTCGTGTTCGACGTCTCCCACCTCGGGTCGGTCCTCGTGGAGGGAACGGGTGCGTTCGACGCGCTGCAGTGGGTGTTCACGAACGACCTGCGGCGCATCGAACCGGGCCGGGCGCAGTACACGCACCTCCTCGACGAACGCGACGCGCACGTGGTCGACGACATCATCGTCTGGTGGCTCGAGGCCGAGCGGTTCATCGTCATGCCGAACGCCTCGAACACCGAACCGCTGCTCGCGGCGCTCCGGGACGCGGTGGCGCGCGCCGGGCACGGCGCCGCGACGGTGGAGGACGTCACGGCGACCCGAGCGGTGCTCGCGGTGCAGGGTCCGCAGGCTCGGGATCGGCTCGCCGTCGTCTGGCCCGAGGCCGCGGCGGTGGTCCACTTCGGGGTCATCCCGGTGCGCTGGGACGGCCACGACGGGTACGCCGCGGGCACCGGGTACACCGGAGAGGACGGGGTGGAGCTGCACGTGCCGGCGGAGGTCGCCGGATCGCTCTGGTCGGCACTGCTCGACGCGGGCATCATGCCGGCCGGGCTCGGGGCCCGGGACACCCTGCGGCTGGAGGCCGGCCTGCCCCTCCACGGCCACGAGCTGGGGGAGGGGATCACCCCGCTCCAGGCCGGGCTGGCCTGGGTGGTCCGCACCGACAAGCCCGGCGGGTTCCGCGGGGCCGGGGCACTCCAGGGCGAACTCGACCGGGGACCCGCCCGGATCCTGCGCGGCATCACGGTCGAGGGCCGCCAGCCGCCGCGGGCCGGATTCGCGGTGCGGGTCGACGGGCGGGTGGTCGGCGAGGTCACGAGCGGGAACTTCTCGCCGATGCTCGGCCACGGCATCGCGCTCGCCTTCGTGGAGCCGGAGGTGCACCTCGGCGACCCGGTGGTGCTCGAGGCCCGTGGGCGCGAGCTGCAGGGCACGGTGGTGCGTCCGCCGTTCGTCCGCCGGGTCTGAGCCGACCGTCCGCAGCGCGCGATTCGGCCGCGGTGCCCGACCCCTCGGTCCCCGCCGGGTAGGGTCCGTTCCGTCGTAGACCCCCTGCGGGAGAGTCCCGGTCCGTCCCCGAACGGTCCGGGCGCCGAAGGAGCAACCCTCCCCGGAATCTCTCAGGCCACGGAACCGTGGGGGCGAGGCAACTCTGGAGAGCAGTCGAGGCCGGACCCGCCGGGAACGGTCGAGGCTCACCGACGGGGAAAGCCGGGACGCCGGCGAATCTCTCAGGTACCGCGACAGAGGGGGAGAGGGTCGCACGCGGCGTGCGGCCGTCGAACCCTGCGCCGGAGACCCCGTTGACCACCCACGATCGTCCGTCGTACGCCGACCTCGTCGACGCCGGCGAGTTCGCCGCTCGGCACATCGGCCCGTCCCCCGACGAGCAGGCGACCATGCTCGCCGTGCTCGGGCACGACTCGCTCGACACCCTGACCCGCGCCGCCGTGCCTTCGGTCATCCGCCGACTCGAGGCGCTCGACCTGCCCCCCGGACGATCCGAACGCGAGGTGCTCGACGCGCTGCGCGCCATCGCGGACCGCAACGAGGTGCTCACGTCCCTCATCGGCCTGGGTTACTCGGGCACGATCACCCCACCGGTCATCCTGCGCAACGTGCTCGAGAACCCGGCGTGGTACACCGCGTACACCCCCTACCAGCCGGAGATCTCCCAAGGTCGTCTCGAGGCGATCCTCAACTTCCAGACGATGGTCGCGGACCTCTCGGGCATGGATCTCGCGAATGCGTCGATGCTCGACGAGGCCACGGCGGCGGCTGAGGCCATGGCGCTGTGCCACCGGCTGAACCCGCGGGCCGGATCGACCTTCTTCGTGGACGCCGACGTGCTGCCCCAGACCCTCGCGGTGGTGGCGACCCGGGCCGAGCCGCTCGGGTTCCAGGTGGTGGTCGGCGATCCGGCCACCGAGGTCCCGACGGACGGCGTCTTCGGGGTGCTGCTGGCCTACCCGGGCGCGAGCGGAGCGATCCGCGACCACGCCGGACTCATCGCCGAGCTGCGCGACCGCGGGGTGCGCGTCGCGGTGACGGCCGACCTGCTCGCGCTCACGCTCCTGCGTCCGCCCGGGGAGATGGGCGCCGACGTCGTGGTCGGGTCGGCCCAACGCTTCGGGGTCCCGCTGGGGTACGGCGGGCCGCACGCCGGGTACATGGCGGTGCGGGATGACGCGAAGCGATCGCTCCGGGGGCGGCTCGTGGGGGTGGCGGTCGAGGTTGAGGGTCGACCCGCGCTGCGCCTCGCGCTCCAGACCCGAGA
>JBJTQX010000012.1:0-8733 GCA_046075855.1 Actinomycetes bacterium | reverse complement strand
GGGCCACCGCCGACGACGAGCTCCGGGTTCTTGGCCGTTCCGCCGCCGAGGGCCTTGGCCGCGCCCTGCGCAATGGCGGCGGCTGAGGCGCCGCGGTCCACGAGGTCGCGGGTCACCGCGACCGCGAGCCCCGCCTTCGTGCCCTCAGCCCCGACGCCGACGATGGCTACGACCCCGGATCCGAGTCGGTCGCGCACGGCGGTGGCGAGCAGGCGGAGCGCATCCGGGTCGAGCCCGTCGCGCCGAACCGCCACCACCCCGTCCTCGGCCGCGGCGGCGAGGTCCCCCGCTTGAGCCGCAGCGGCCTGCGCGCGCAGGGCGGCGACCTCGTCCTGGAGCGAACGGACCTGAGCCACGAGACGCTCGACCTTCTCGGGCACCTCGGCCGGCGTCGCGTGCACGAGGGCGGCGACACCGCGGGTCCGCTCGTCCTCCTCGCGGATGCGCTCGAGCGCGTGGGCACCGGTCACCGCCTCGATGCGCCGCAGGTTCGCACCGACCGAACCCTCGGAGAGGATGCGCACCGGCCCGATGAAGCCGAGCGCGTGCACGTGGGTGCCCCCGCAGAGCTCGGTGGAGTGCGGCCCGGCCTCGAGCACCCGCACGATCTCCCCGTACTTGTCGCCGAAGAACGCGATCGCCCCGATGCTCTCGGCGTGCGACTTCGAGGTCTCGTAGTGCCGCACCGGGGCGTCGCTGATGACCTCACGGTTGGCGAGGGCCTCGATGCGGTCGAGGTCGGCCTGGGTCACCGCCTCGAAGTGGCTGAAGTCGAAGCGGAGCCGATCGGGTCCGACGTGCGAACCCGCCTGCTTCACGTGATCGCCGAGCACCTCACGCAGGGCCCAGTGGAGGATGTGGGTGGCCGTGTGGTTCCGACGGATGTCGTCCCGCCGTTCACCGTCGATCGCGACGCTGACGGTGGCGCCCTCGTCGAGCTCCCCCGACTCGACCCGCACCCGGTGGAGGGTGAGCGTGCCCGGGATGGCGTAGGTCGTGTCGAGGACGCGCACCACGAGGCCGTCGCCGCCGGTGATCGTGCCGGAGTCGCCGACCTGACCACCCGACTCCGCGTAGCAGGGGGTCCGGTCGAGGAACACGTCGACCTCGGTACCCGCCTCCGCACGGCCGAGCCGTTCACCGGCCGCCACGATGCCGATGACCCGGGCCCCCTCGGTCACGTACTCCTGCCGACCGGTGAACTCGGTCGGGCCGTGCTCGTCGAGCAGCTCCCGGTAGAGCTCGACCGGCGCGGCGGCCGATCCGCCCTCAGCCTTGAGCGCGTCACGGGCCCGGGTTCGCTGCTCCTCCATCCGCGCCGCGAACCCGTCGAGGTCGACGGTGCGGGCGCGCTCGCCGGCGATCTCGCGGGTCAGGTCGATCGGGAAGCCGAGGGTGTCGTGGAGGAAGAACGCTCGGTCCCCCGTGACGTCGCCCTCGGCGAGGACGTCGTCGAGCAGGTCGACCCCGCGCTGGAGGGTGCGCAGGAACCGCTCCTCCTCGCGCCCGACGATCCCGAGGATGAGGTCCCGGTGCTTCACGAGGTCGGGGTAGGCCTCGCCCATGACCCCGATCGTCGCCTCGACCATGCTCGGCGCGACGAGGTCCCGGGTGCCGAGCCGGTACGCGTGGCGCACCGCCCGCCGGATGATCCGCCGCAGCACGTAACCGCGGTCCTCGTTGGAGGGCACGACGCCGTCGGAGACGAGGAACGTCATGGCCCGGCCGTGCTCTGCGAGGATGCGCAGCGAGACGTCCGGCTCGCCGCCCCCGCCGTAGGTGACCTTCGTGGCCCGCTCGGCCGCCACGATGAGCTCCCGGAACAGGTCGATGTCCCAGGCCGTCGGCACGCCCTGGAGGACGGCGAGGTTGCGCTCGAGGCCGGCGCCCGTATCGACGCTCGGCTTCGGCAGGGGCACGAGCGAGCCGTCGGGTTGCGCGTCGAACTGCATGAACACGAGGTTCCAGATCTCGATGAACCGATCCTCGGACCCGTGGAGCGGGCCGCCGTCCGCCCCGAACTCCGGGCCGAGGTCCCAGAAGATCTCGGTGCAGGGGCCGCAGGGTCCGGTGTCGGCCATGCGCCAGAAGTTGTCCTCGCCCATGCGCTGGATGCGCTCGGCCGGCACGCCCACCACGTCGCGCCAGATCGCGGCGGCCTCGTCGTCGGTCTCGTGCACCGTGACCCACAGGCGGGCCGGGTCGAGGTCGAGCCCCTCGGTGTAGAGCTCCCACGCGAACGGGATGGCCTCGGCCTTGAAGTAGTCGCCGAACGAGAAGTTGCCGAGCATCTCGAAGAACGAGAAGTGGCGGTTCGTGCGTCCGATGTCGTCGAGGTCGTTGTGCTTGCCGCCGGCCCGCACGCACTTCTGGACCGAGGCCGCCCGGGGCCACGGCGCCGGCTCCTCGCCCACGAAGTACGGCTTGAACGGGACCATCCCGGCCACCGTGAAGAGCAGGCTGGCATCGTGCGGGATGAGGCTGGCCGACGGTACGACCTGGTGGCCGCGGGCCGCGAAGTAGTCGAGGAAGGCGCGGCGGAGCTCGTCGGCGGTACGGGGCGGCACGGGGGTGGAGGCTAGCGAACCCGCCGGAGGCGACCGCCCCGGACAGCCGCCGCGGGCGGCGTGAGCGCCGGCACCTCGGAGCCCGCGGGCACCGCCTCGACGAGTCGCAGCGTCGCCGGCTCGAGGGCCGCCGGGGCCGCGGCGCCATCGAGCGCGGCGCGCAGTTCGGCCTCGCGACGTCGCGCCGCCTCGCGTCCCTCCACGACCGCGTCGCGGACCCGGCGACCGGTGTCCACCGCGCCGTCACGGGCGCGCAGCACCAGCGCGCTCGGCGTGTAGCGGGCCGCGGCGCGCTTGACCTTGCGGACCGCCCAGATCGAGGTGGTCGCACCGGCTGCGTACCCCGCGCCGGCCCAGAACGCTCGCTTCGGGATCATCGTCGTCACGCCGGGCGTCGGGCGCCGCGGCGGTCCCCCTTCCGCATCCGGGCGACGGCCCGGCGCGTGCCGGTGCCGAACGCCATCACCTTGACCACCGGGTGCTGCACCGTGCGGCGCACGAGCCGCGAGGCGGAATCGAGGTTCTCGCCCACCGACTCGGCCGTGGTGAGCAGGGCGTCGACCCGCTCGACCTCGTAACCCGCATCGCGCACGGCCACCCGCATCTCACCGATCATGCCGGCGGTCTCCCGCCGCAGGTCGTCGACCGTACGGCGCAGGCCGCGCAGGGTGAGCACGACCTGCCAGAGCGCGAGGACGGTCTCGCCCGCGAGTACGGCGAGCAGCACCGTGAGCACCGCGATCCCCCACTCCCCTGCCTGCATGCTCACCTCCCGTCCGGTCGCCGGGCGACGTCCCGCCCGTGCCCCGTCGGCTGCCAGTAGACCCGTTCCCGGACCTCATCGGGCCGGTACTCCTGCGGGACCCAACCGTCGGGGTGATCGTGAGGGTACAGGTAGCCGGCCCCGTGGCCCAAGGCCGCAGCACCCCGGTAGTGCGCGTCCCGCAGGTGGGCGGGCACCGCGCCGGCCGGCAGGTCGACGACGTCGCGCCGGGCCGCACCGATCCCGAGGGTGACGCTGTTCGACTTCGGGGCGTTGGCCAGGTACACCACGGCGTGCGCGAGGTTGAGCTGCGCCTCCGGGAGCCCGACGTACTCCACCGCCTGTGCCGCGGCCGTGGCCAACGGGAGCGCGAGCGGGTCGGCCATCCCGACGTCCTCCGAGGCGAGGATGACGAGGCGTCGGGCGATGAACCGCGCGTCCTCGCCGGCCTCGAGCATCCGGGCGAGCCAGTAGAGCCCCGCGTCGGCGTCGGAGCCGCGGATCGACTTGATGAAGGCCGAGACGACGTCGTAGTGGTCGTCCTCGCCGTAACGGATGGCCCGGACCGCCAGCGCCGCCTCGGCCTCGTCGATGCCGATCTCGGTGTGGCCGGCCTCGGTGGTGAGCGCCGCGGCGACCTCGAGCGAGGTGAGCAGGTGCCGGGCGTCGCCCTCGGCCCGGTCCACGAGGTGGTCGAGCGCCGCATCGCTGATGGTGAGGCCGTCATCCCCCAACCCGCGCTCGGTGTCGGCGAGCGCGCGGGCGACGAGCGCGCGCAGTGCCTCGGTCGGAACCGGCTCGAGCCGGAAGAGCGTGGACCGCGAGAGGAGCGGCGCGGTGAGCGAGAAGTACGGGTTCTCGGTGGTCGCGCCCACGAGGACGATGAGCCCCTCCTCCACGTGCGGGAGCAGCGCGTCCTGCTGGGTGCGGTTGAACCGGTGCACCTCGTCGAGGAACAGGATCGTGCCGCGTCCCTGCTGGCCGAGCCGGTCGCGGGCCCGGTCCACAACCTCACGCACGTCCTTCACCCCGGCGGTCACCGCGCTGAGCGCCTCGAAGGCCTGGGAGGTCGCGCTCGCAGTGAGGCGGGCGATGCTCGTCTTGCCGGTTCCCGGTGGACCCCACAGCACGACCGAGGACAGGCGGTCACCCTCGATGAGCGCCCGCAGCGGTTGGCCGGGACCGAGCAGGTGCTGCTGGCCCACCACCTCGTCGAGCGATCGCGGGCGCAGACGGGCGGCCAGTGGGGCGCGCCGCCGCAGCCGACCCTCGACTGCGGCGGTGAAGAGGTCCTCGGGCACGCCGCCGACCCTACCGAGCGGGGTCGGTGCCGCGCCCGGGCCTACTTCCGGGGCTTCGGGGCGAGGGTGAGGCCGAGCTCGCGCAGGTGCGGCGCGTCGATCGGACCCGGTGCACCGGTGAGCGGGTCGGAGCCGGACTGGGTCTTCGGGAAGGCGATGACCTCGCGGATGTTCTCCTCGCCCGCCAGCAGCGCGGTGATCCGGTCGAGCCCGAACGCGAACCCGGCGTGCGGCGGCGCACCGAACCGGAACGCGTCGAGCAGGAACCCGAACCGGGCCGTCGCCTCCTGGGCGTCGATGCCCAGCAGTTCGAAGATGCGCCGCTGCACGTCGGGTCGATGGATACGCACGCTGCCCGACCCCAGCTCCCACCCGTTGAGCACGAGGTCGTAGGCCTGCGAACGCACACCGAGGAGCGCCTCGCCCTCGCCGTCGAGGCGTCCGAGGTCATCGGGGTGCGGCATCGTGAACGGGTGGTGCGCGGGTTGGGGCCGTCCGGACTCGTCCACCGCCTCGAAGAGCGGGAAGTCGGTGACCCAGAGGAACCGCAACTCGGCCCGGCCGTCGCCGGTCGGCGACCAGTTCACCGGTGGTCGGCCGAGGTCGAGGCGCAGTTGGCCGAGCACCTCGTTCGCCATGCGCCGGGCCCCGGCCACGATGAGCACGAGGTCGCCGGGGCTCGCCCCGAGCGTCGCCACGATGCCGGCCTGCTCGCCCTCGGACAGGAACTTCACCACCGGCGACTCGAGCAGGCCGCCGTCGCGCACCCGCATCCAGACGAGCCCGGCGGCGCCGAGCGACTTGGCCCGCTCCACGAGCCCGTCGACCGTCGACCGCGAGGCCTCACCCTGCCCGGGCACCGCGAACCCCTTGACCGCCTCGGCTTGGAACGCGCGGAACTCCGTGGCCGCGAAGACCGTGCCGAGGTCGACCAGTTCCATGCCGAAGCGCAGATCGGGCTTGTCCGAGCCGTAGCGCTCCATCGCGTCGTGCCAGGTCATGGCCGGGATCTCCCCGACGCCCTCGCCGGTCACCTCGCGCACTGCGGCGTCGATGGCCACGGTCACCGCGGCCATGACGTCGTCCGCTCCGGCGAAGGACATCTCGACGTCGAGCTGCATGAACTCGAACTGCCGGTCGGCCCGCAGGTCCTCGGCGCGCATGCACCGGGCGACCTGGTAGTAGCGGTCGAGCCCGCCGACCATGAGGAGCTGCTTGAACAGCTGCGGACTCTGGGGCAGCGCGTAGAACTCACCCGGGTGGAGCCGCGAGGGCACGACGAAGTCCCGTGCGCCCTCGGGCGTGGACGCGATGAGCATCGGCGTCTCGACCTCGACGAAGCCCTGCCCGTCCATGGCCGCGCGCACCGCGCGGTTCACCCCGGCGCGGAGTCGCAGGTTGCGCTGCATGGCGGTGCGGCGGAGGTCGAGGTAACGGTGGCGGAGCCGCAGCGATTCGTCGACCCCGTCGCCCCGATCGTGGAGCGGGAACGGCGGGGGCTCGGCCTCGTTGAGGATGACCACCGACGCGGCGGCCACCTCGATCTCGCCGGTCGGCAGGTCGGGGTTGACCGTTCCCTCGGGACGCGGCCGCACCGTGCCGGTGACCTGCAGCACGAACTCGGACCGCAGGCGCGCCGCGTCGGCACCGCCGGGGGTGGTCGGGTCGATGACCACCTGGACGAGGCCGCTCGCGTCGCGTAGATCGATGAACACCACCCCGCCGTGGTCGCGGCGGGCCGCGACCCAACCGCACAGGGTGACCTCGGAGCCGGCGTCGCCGCCGCGCAGCGAGCCGACGGTGGTGGTGCGCATCACGATGCTGACTCCTCGAGTCGTCGCTGGATCCACGCGACGAGGTGATCGAGTGCCACCTCGACCTGTTCGCCGCTCGCGAGGTCCTTCACCGCGACCGCGCCCCGCTCGACCTCGGCGCGTCCGAGCATCACGCCGTAGCGCGCGCCGGACCGGTCGGCGGCCTTCCACTGACCCTTCAGCCCCCGGCCGCCGTAGGCGCGGTCGGTGGCGATCCCCGCCTCGCGCAGCGCGGCGGTGACGGTGAGCGCGTGCGTACCGCCCGCCTCGCCGAGACCGTCGACCACGAAGGCCACCGGGTGCGCCCCGATACCGGCGGGACGGGCGTCCTCGGCCTCGAGCGCGAGCAGGAGCCGCTCGAGGCCGATGCCGAAGCCGATGCCGGGGGTCGACGGACCGCCCATGGCCTCCGCGAGACCGTCGTAGCGGCCGCCGCCGCCGACCGCGTTCTGCGCGGCGTCGAGGGCGTCGCTCTGGAACTCGAAGGTCGTGCGCGTGTAGTAGTCGAAGCCGCGTACCAGCCGGGGGTCGAGCTCGAAGTCGATGCCGAGCGCGCCGAGCCCCTCCTGCACCCGCTCGAAGTGAGCGAGCGCCTCCGATCCGAGGTGCTCGGTGATCTGGGGGGCCGAGGCGATCGCGTCCTGCCACTCGGGTTCCTTGGCGTCGAGCACCCGGAGCGCGTTGGCCTCCACCCGCTCACGGAACCGTTCGCCGAGCGCGTCGGCGTGGCCGAGCAGGTGCTCGCGCAGCGCATCCACGTACGCGGCGCGACCGGCGGGGTCGCCCATCGAGTTGAGCACGAGTCGCACCCGGCGCAGGCCGAGGTCCCGGTAGAAGCCAGCCGCGAGCGCGATCACCTCGACATCGATGTCGGGATCGTCGAGCCCGAGCACCTCGACGCCCAGCTGCCAGTGCTGCCGGTAGCGACCCCGCTGGGGCCGCTCGTACCGGAAGTTCGGGGCGACGTACCAGACCTTCCACGGCGGGACCGGTCGGTGCTGCACGTACGCCCGGACCACGGAGGCCGTGCCCTCGGGTCGTAGCGCGAGCGCCCGATCGCCCTTGTCGCGGAACTCGTACATCTCCTTGCTCACCACGTCGGTGTGCTCGCCCACGCGGCGGAACACCTCGACGTGCTCGAAGAGCGGGGTCTGGACGAGGCCGAAGCCGGCGCGGGCCGACCGGTCCGCGAACCGCACGACCAACTCGGACCACGCGGCCGACTCGGGCGGCAGGACGTCGTGGACCCCGACGGGCGCGCGGAACGTGGGGTCGCCGGACATGGGGGGCGATGCTACCGGCGCCGACGCGGCGGCCCGGGTGCTCAGTCCGCGGCTCGCCCGGGCAGGACCCGCTGTGCCTCGTAGACCGAGCGCACGCGCTTCACCGCCCCGATGATCTGGTCGAGGTGCCCCGGATCGGCGAGCTCGAAGTCGAACCGGAGCCGGGCCACCCGGTCGGCCGTGGTCTGGCTGCCGCTCGCCACGATGCTCACGTGGTGCTCCGAGAGGACCTGGGCGATGTCGCGGAGCAGCCCGGACCGGTCGAGCGCCTCCACCTCGAGGGAGACCACGAACGTGCCGGCCGCGTCGAGGTCCCACTCCACCTCGATGACCCGCTCCGCGACGGTGGCCAGCCCGCTCGCGTTCGCGCAGTCGGTGCGGTGCACCGACACCCCGCGACCCCGGGTGACGAACCCCATGATCTCGTCGCCCGGCACCGGCGTGCAGCAGCGGGACAGCCGCACCATGACGTCGTCGAGCCCCTCGACGTGCACGCCGACCGAACGTCGCCGCTGCGCGGACCGCTGCGGTCGGCGCGCGGTGACCGGCAACTGCTCCTCGCCGCCCCGCAGCTCCCGCTGGATGCGCTGGGCGACCGCACGGGCCCCGACACGGCCCTCGCCGATCGCCGCGTAGAGCGCGTCGATGTCCTCGAGGTGCATCGAGGTGGCGACCTCGGTGAGGGCGTCGGATTGCGCGAGCCGCTGGACGGGCAGACCCTCGCGCCGCAGCTCGGCGACGAGGTCCTCCCGACCGGCCTCGATCGCGTCGACCCGCCGCTCGCGCGAGAACCACTGCTTGATCTTCGAGCGAGCCCGGGGCGAGTGCGCGAACTGGAGCCAGTCCCGGCTCGGCCCCGCCCCGTCGACCTTGCTCGTGAAGATCTCGATCGTGTCGCCCGACGACAGCACGGTGTCGAGCGCGACGAGCCGCCCGTTCACCCGGGCGCCGATGCACCGGTGCCCGACCTCGGTGTGGATCGCGTAGGCGAAGTCGATCGAGGTC
>JBJTQX010000011.1:0-8759 GCA_046075855.1 Actinomycetes bacterium | reverse complement strand
GTAGTACTCCTCGCTGATGTCGCTCGCCTTCTCCATCCAGAGCGTGCCCACGACGTGGCCCTTGATGTCGAGCCCGAGGATGTTCGTCGCGTGCTCGCGCGCCTCCTCGGTGTTCGTGGCGAGCTTCACGCCGCCGGCCTTGCCGCGGCCGCCGGTGAGCACCTGGGCCTTCACGACGACCGGGTAGCCGAGGCGGTCGGCTGCGGCGACCGCGTCCTCGACCGTGGTGACGGCCTCGCCCGCGGACACGGGGATCCCGTACTGCGCGAACAGTTGCTTGCCTTGGTATTCGAACAGGTCCACAGGGCTCCTCGAGCGATGTGCGGGACGGGGGGAACGGGTGGATCAGCCGGCGAGCGAACGCTCCCGCTCGTCGAGCGCGCCCTCGAGCCAGTCGCTGATCGACTGGAGCGGTGCCCCGGGCGTGAAGAGGGCCGAGACCCCTTGGGCCTCGAGCACCGGGATGTCGGCCTCGGGGATGATGCCGCCGCCGAAGACGAGGACGTCACCGAGGTCGCGCTCCCGCAGGTTCTCGAGGACCCGCGGGAAGAGGGTGAGGTGCGCGCCCGACAGCAGGGACAGCCCCACCGCGTCGGCGTCCTCCTGGAGGGCGGTCTCGGCGATCTGCTCCGGCGTCTGGTGGAGCCCGGTGTAGATGACCTCGAAGCCGGCGTCGCGCAGCGCCCGGGCGATGACCTTGGCGCCACGGTCGTGGCCGTCGAGCCCCGGCTTGGCGATCACGACGCGGTACCGACGTTCCATGGACACCCCCTCCCGAACTCTGGCCGCACGGCACCGCAGACACCTGCGGAGCCGCTCCTCGGATGCGCCGCTGAGGCTACCCAGCCGCCTCCGCGGGCGGCCAACGCAGGCGCCCGCGTCGGGATCCGGGCGGGTGGGCGTGGTATCCAGACGGGGTGACCCAGCCCCTGCGCCCCGGCCATGAGCCAGCGCCCGCCCGTGCCACCTCCAGCGACGTGCGGTTCCTCCTCACGACGGCCACCGCGATCGTGGTGATCGGCCTGTCGATCGCCGCGATCCTCTGGGTGCTGAGCCGACGGGGCGGCGATCCGGGCGAGCAGCGCGTCGACTACCGGGCGTTCTCGGCCGGGCAGGCCTCCGCGCTTCGCCGCCAGGTCGCCGAGGGCGGCCCGGTCTTCCACGCCGACCTGCTCGCCGGGTCGAAGGGCTTCTGGCTGGACACGGAGTCGGGTTCGCTCGTCGCCCTCAGCGTGAACGCGCCGGGCAAGGACGGCTGCGTGGTGCGCTGGCGCGGTTCGGTCGACCGGTACGAGGACTGTGACGGTGCCCGCTACCGCTCGGAGCAGTTGGCCCGGTTCACTGCGAACGTGCCGCGTCGAGGCGAGCAGGCCGGGCAGTTCCTCATCGACCTCCGGCGGGTGCAGCCACCGCTGGATTCGCCACCCGCGGGCTGAGCCGCACGCCCCGACCTCCGATGGTCCCGGGCGCACACGAGGTACGCATACGCCGAGGCGACTAGGTCCCGAGCCGGCGCAGCGGGGCCCACGCGAGCAGCAGGCGCTTCTCGCCCACCCCCGGGAAGTGCACGGCGACCTCGGCCTTGTCGCCCGAGCCGACGATCTCGAGGATGACGCCCTCGCCGAACTTCTCGTGCGCCACGTCGTCGCCGACCCGCAGGCCCATCGTCTCGGCCCCGCGCGCGCCCTGCGGCGGGGTGGGCACGGAGTACGGCCCGTCGTCGGCGGTCGACCGCCCGCCGATGGCCGGCGAGAACTCGTCCCGCGCGGACCCCGAGCGCGACCCGGCGCTGGCCCGGCGGAGCGCCCCGCGCACCACCGCGTCGCGGGCGCCGCCGAGGCGGCCGGATGCCGCCCGGCGATCCTCGCCGAGCCGGTGCACGAGCTCGTCGGGGATCTCGTCGAGGAACCGGCTCGGCGGGTTGTAGTTCGTCGCACCGAAGAGCGAACGGCTCCACGCGTGGCAGAGGTAGAGCCGCTCGCGGGCCCGCGTGATGCCCACGTAGCAGAGCCGCCGCTCCTCCTCGAGTGCCTCCGGATCGGTGAGGGAACGCAGGTGCGGGAACACGCCGTCCTCGAGGCCGGTGAGGAAGACCACCGGGAACTCGAGGCCCTTGGCGCCGTGGAGGGTCATGAGGGTGATCGCCGCGGTCTCGCCGTCGACCTCGTCGAGGTCGGTGACGAGCGAGACCGCCTCGAGGAAGGCCTGCACCCGGGCGAGGCCGACCGGCACCTCGGCGGTGCCGGGCCCTTCCGCGTCGAGGTCGAGGCCGGCGATGGCGCCGAGCACGCCGCCGTCGCCGCGCTCGACCTGCGCGTCGAAGTCGCGCGCGACGCCGACGAGCTCGGCGAGGTTCTCGCGGCGGCCCTCGGCCTCGATGGTCCGCTCCGCCTCGAGCTCCGCGAGGTAACCGGTGCGCTCGAGGATGAGCTCGACCGTGCCGGCCACCCCGAGGTCGGGCTCGGTCTCCACCGCACCGACCACCTCGAGTAACGACCGGATCCCGGTGAGCGCCTTGCCCGACACACCGGCCTCGGACGCCGCGGCGAGCGCGTCGCGGAAGGTGAGCCCCGCACCGGCCGCGTGGAGCTCGACCTTGCGCACGCTCGTGTCGCCGACCCCGCGCTTCGGCACGTTCACGATGCGCTTCCACGCGACCTCGTCGTCCGGGTTCACGATGGCCCGCAGGTAGGCGAGCGCGTCCTTCACCTCACGACGGTCGTAGAACTTCGTGCCGCCCACCACCCGGTACGGCACGCCGCTGCGCACGAGGTGCTCCTCGAGCACGCGGCTCTGCGCGTTCGTCCGGTAGAAGACCGCGATGTCGGAGTGCCGCACCGCCTCGTGGTCGACGAGCCGGTGGATCTCGTGCGTCACGTACGCGGCCTCGTCCTGCTCGTCCTCGGCGAGGTACGCCAGGATGAGCTCGCCCCCGACCTGCTCCGTCCAGAGCCGCTTCGGTCGCCGCCCGGCGTTGTTGGAGATGACCGCGTTCGCCGCCGACAGGATGTGCTGGGTGGAGCGGTAGTTCTGCTCGAGCACGATGGTGGAGAGCTCGGGGAACGCCTCCTCGAAGCGCCGCAGGTTGCGGTGGTCGGCCCCCCGGAACTTGTAGATGGCCTGGTCGGCATCGCCGACACCCATGACCGCCCGGTGCTCCTCGGCGAGCATGCGCACGATCTCCCACTGGGCGAGGTTCGTGTCCTGGAACTCGTCGACGAGCACGTGCCGGAACCGGTGCCGCCAGCGGGCGAGGGCCTCCGGGTGCTCGGCGAAGAGGCGCACCACGAGGAGCAGCAGGTCGTCGAAGTCGGCGGCCGAGGCCTCGCCGAGCCGCCGCTGGTACTCCGCGTACACGTCGGCGATGCGCAGGTCGATGGCGTTGTCGGCCTGCTCCTTGGCGGCCGCCACGCCCACGAGGTCGTTCTTCCAGCCGGAGATGCGGTTGGCCAGCGAGCGGGCCGTGAACCGCTTCGGGTCGAGGTCGAGGTCGCGGCGCACGTAGTCGACGAGGCGCACGGCGTCGGCCTGGTCGTAGATCGAGAACTCCCGGCGGTACCCGAGGAGGCCCGCGTCCTGCCGCAGGATGCGCGCGCAGGAGGAGTGGAAGGTGGAGACCCACATGCGCTGCGCGCCCGGGCCGACGAGGTCGGCCACGCGCTCGCGCATCTCGGCGGCCGCCTTGTTCGTGAAGGTGATGGCGATGACCTCGCCGCGCCGCACCCCGTGCTCGGCCAGCAGCCACGCGATGCGGTGGGTGAGCACCCGCGTCTTGCCCGACCCGGCCCCGGCGATGACGAGCATCGGACCGTCGGGCGCGGTCACCGCCTCCCGCTGGACCGGGTTGAGCCCGGTGAGGAGCGGGTGGTCGGCCGGGTCTCCGGAGGGGTCGGCGGGGGCGTCGAACATGGGACGGCGAGCGTACCGGCGCACCGGGACACCGTCGGGATGGGTCGGGTCAGGTCTCGAGGGTGAGGGTGACGGGGCCGTCGTTCACGAGCTCGACCTGCATGTGGGTGCGGAAGCGGCCGGTCTCGACCCGGGCTCCGAGCGCCCGCAGCGCCGTGACGAACGCGTCGCAGAGCGGCTCGGCCACCTCCGGTCGGGCCGCATCGACGTAGGACGGTCGCCGCCCCTTCCGGGTGTCGCCGTAGAGCGTGAACTGGCTCACCACGAGGACCGCGCCGCCGACCTCGGCCACCGATCGGTTCATGGCCCCGCCGGCGTCGTCGAAGCACCGGAGGTTCCAGACCTTGGCCGCGAGCCGGTCGGCCGCCGCCGTGTCGTCCGTGTGGGTCACCCCGACGAGCACGCAGAGGCCGGCATCGATCGAGCCGACGACCTCGCCTTCGACCGTCACCGAGGCCCGCTCGACCCGCTGCACCAGTGCCCGCATCCCGTCACGATGCCACGCGCCCGCCGGCCCGCGGGCACGATGCGCCCATGATCGATCCCAAGCTCAAGCGGGCCCTCGGGCAGGCGGCCAAGGGCGTCGAGGTGGTGGCCGCCACCCACGACGGCGTGACCCGGGCCTACACCTCGCACTGGGTGAGCCAGATCTCGTTCGAGGAACCCATCGTCATGGCGAGCGTGTCGCCGAAGCACGACACCTACCCGCTCATGCTGGCGAGCGGTGCGTTCACGGTCTCGTTCCTGGCCGGCGACCAGGTGGACGTCGGCCAGTACTTCTCCTACCCGGGTCGCCGCTTCCACCACATCGCCGAGGAGTACCTCACCGAGGTCGACGGTCACCCGGTGGTCGTCGACTCGCTCGCGTGGATCCACTGCGAGACGTTCGAGACGAAGACGATGGCCGACCATGAGCTGCTCTTCGCTCGCGTGACCGAGTACGGCTACGGCCGGCTCAAGGAGCCACCGCTCATCTACTCCTCACGGCATGGCTGGCGGGTCGCCAACGACAAGGCGCGGGCGCCCGGCGAGAGCCCGCGCGACGCACTCCTCGCGCGCCTCGCCGCAGCCGGGTACGACACCGCCGGCGCGGACGCCGACGACGACGACTGAAGCCACAAGGCCTCGGGCTCAGGCGGTGGCGCGACGCCGGCGGCCGGTGACCGTCAGCACGAGTCCGAGGCCGACGGCTGCGCCACCCAGGGCGACGAACCCGCCGTGCGAAGCACCCGTGGCCGGCAGGTTGGAGCGGGCCGCGCCGGCCTCCTCGACGTCGACGGTGAGCTCGGACTCGTTGATCGGCACCCGCTCGGTGCCGCCCTCGGGGATGCCGGTGACCTCGAACTCGCAGGTCACCTCGCCGTTGGCCGGGTCGACCTGGAGCGCGAACCGACCGCGGGTGGAACCCCCCACCGGGAGCGACGTGCCGGAGAGCGGCACCCCGCCGCGGTAGACGACGGCCCCCTGCTGGGTGCACTCGGCGGTCATCTCGGTGTCGTCGACCGCCGGGTCCTCCTCCGGGTCCTCGCCGGTGTTGTCGACGTCGACGTCGATGACGACGTCCGCCGGACCGGGCTGATCGGGGATGGTGTCGTCCACGGTGGTCTCGGGGGCCGTCGTCGTGGTCGTCGGCTCGACGACGGTGTCGGCGAGCACGGTGTAGGAGTTCGCGCAGGTGCCTGCGGGATCGTTCGTCACCGTCACCGTCACCGTCGACCCGACGTCAGCGTCGGTCGGCATCGGCACCGGGACGATGCCGACGCCGGCGGCGTCGAGGGTGACCGGCGTGGGCGTCGTCCCGGTGCCGACGAACACGTCGACCGACGCGCCCGGGGTCCCGCCCTGGATCCGTACGGTCGGCGTGACCCCGGCGACCACGAACTCCTCATCGATCGTGATCTCGCAGGCGGTCGATGGCACGACGGTCGTGGGGGTCGGCGGCACCGTCGTCGACGGCGGCGCCTCCTCCACGTACACGGCCGGCGTGACGTTGGCGATCATCCGGAACGGGATGGTCTGGTTGCCCACCCGGATCGGCGCCGTGCTCGGCCCGACGAGGCGGGATTCGGTGACGGCCGCCTGGAGGTTGCCGGTCGGCCGTGCGGTGCCCTCGCAGGCCACCCGCACGTCGAGGCGCAACACCGTCGAGGAGCCCGGGTTCAGACCGGCGATGCGCACGGTCGAGCGCAGCAGGGCCTTCTGCGTGAACAGCGGCGCGGTGAGGCCGGAGGACACGAGCGCGGCCGTCGCGCTCGATCCGGAACCGGTGATGCCGAGGTCGGTACCGCCCGGACCCTCACCGCCGACGTCGCCGGCGTTGATCCGTGCGCCCACGATCTCGGAGAAGCCGACGCCCGCCTGCCCGGTGGTGTCGGCGAGGTGCTCGAAGTCGATCTCGATCGTGGAGTTCGACGCGACCGAGGCCCCGGCGTGCACGTGCGTGAGGAACGTCACGACGTCGCCGCAGCGGAAGTCACTGCCCTCGAGCGACTCCACGATGTCCTTGGCCCGGCCGACGCTGCGGTTGTCGAACGCGCCGCCACCCGTGGCGTGGTCGTAGGTGAGCGGCGCCGCCGCAGTGAAGTCGAGCGAGATGTCGACGGCAGCCGCCGCACCGGCCGACCCGGCCAGCAGGCCACCGCCGACGAGGAGCAGCGCCGCGCCCAGCGCGGCGATGCGTGAGGACCCGGTGCGCAGCATGGGCGGCACGCTACCCAAGCCCCTGCGTTCCGCCGCAGCACCGCACCACGCTCTGGACGATCGGGCAGGCTGACCCGACGGACGCTCCCGCGCCCGTCACTCCCACACACCACCGATGGTCGTTCCCGTGACGGACGCTCCCGCGCCCGTCACTCCCACACACCACCGATGGTCGTTCCCGTGACGGACGCTCCCGCGCCCGTCACTCCCACTCGATGGTCCCGGGGGGCTTCGAGGTGATGTCGTAGGCGACGCGGTTGATGCCGGGCACCTCGTTGATGACCCGGCTCGCGATGCGCTCGAGCACGTCGTAGGGGATGCGGGCCCAGTCGGCGGTCATGGCGTCGTCGCTCGTCACCGCACGCACGACGAGCGGGTAGGCGTACGTCCGGTCGTCCCCCATGACGCCGACGGTGCGCACGGCGGGCAGCACCGCGAAGGACTGCCAGATCTCGCGGTAGAGCCCAGCCCGCTTGATCTCCTCGATGACCACCGCGTCGGCGTCCTGGAGGATCTGCACCCGCTCGGGCGTGATCTCGCCGATGATGCGCACCGCGAGGCCGGGGCCCGGGAAGGGCTGACGCCAGACGATGTCCTCGGGCAGCCCGAGCTCCTCGCCCACCGCGCGCACCTCGTCCTTGAAGAGTTGCCGCAGGGGCTCGACGAGTTCGAACTCCATGTCGTCGGGCAGGCCGCCGACGTTGTGGTGGCTCTTGATGACCGCGTTCTCGCCGCCGCCGCTCTCCACGATGTCGGGGTAGAGCGTGCCCTGCACGAGGTACTTCGCATCGTGGAGGTCGCGGGCCGCCTCCTCGAAGGTGCGGATGAAGAGCTCGCCGATGATCTTGCGCTTCGCCTCGGGCTCGGTCACGCCCTCGAGCGCACCGAGGAACCGGTCGGCGGCCTTCACGTGCACGAGGTCGATGTGGAACTGCGAGCGGAAGGTCTCCTCGACCTGCGTGGCCTCGTTGAGGCGGAGCAGGCCGGTGTCGACGAAGACGCAGGTGAGCTGGTCGCCGATCGCCTTGTGCACGAGCGCGGCGGCCACCGCCGAGTCGACCCCGCCGGAGAGCCCGCAGATGACGTGCGCGTCGCCGACCTGCGCGCGGATCGCCTCGACCTGCTGCTCGATGATGGAGGTGTTCGTCCAGGTCGGACGGCAGCCCGCGCCGGTGTACAGGAAGTGCTTGAGGAGGTCCTGGCCGAAGGGCGAGTGCTTCACCTCGGGGTGGAACTGCACGCCGTAGAGGGCGCGCTCGGCGTTCTCGAACGCGGCGGCCGGGGTGCCGGGCGTGGTCGCGGTGACGTGGAAGCCCGGGGGTGCGGCGACGATGGAGTCGCCGTGGCTCATCCACGTCTCCTGCTCGGCCGGCAGGTCGGAGAACAGCGTGGTCGCGGCGCCGACCTCGACGCTGAGCGCGGTGCGCCCGTACTCCCCGCTGCCGGTGTGGCGCACCTCGCCGCCGAGGTCGCGAGCCATGAGCTGCCCGCCGTAGCAGATGCCGAGGATCGGCACGCCGGACTCGTAGATGGCCGGGTCGATGGTCGGCGCGCCCTCGGCGTACACCGAGGACGGCCCGCCCGAGAAGATGATGGCCTTCGGCTCCTTGGCCAGCATCTCGGCCACCGGCATCGTGCGGGGCACGATCTCGGAGTAGACGTGCGCCTCGCGCACGCGCCGGGCGATGAGTTGGGCGTACTGCGCGCCGAAGTCGACGACGAGGACGGTGTCGTAGCCGCGCTCGGTCGTCATCGCGGGTCCGCCTAGCGGCCCATGCCGATGCCCTGCGCGCGCTGGAGGGACTTGCCCTCCGTCTGCAGGGAGGGGGCGACCATGACCTCGGCCTTCTGGAACTCCTTCACCGTCTCGTAGCCGGTGGTGGCCATCGAGGTGCGCAGGGCGCCGAAGAGGTTGAGCGTGCCGTCGTTCTCGTGCGCCGGTCCGGTGAGGATCTCGGCGAGGGTGGCCTTCTGTCCGGCGTAGACGCGCGCCCCGCGCGGCAGGGTCGGGTGGAAGGTGGCCATGCCCCAGTGGTAGCCACGGCCCGGCGCCTCGTGGGCGCTGGCGAGCGGCGATCCGATCATCACCGCGTCGGCCCCGCAGGCGATGGCCTTGGCGACGTCGCCGCCGGTGCGCATCCCGCCGTCGG
>JBJTQX010000010.1:0-21829 GCA_046075855.1 Actinomycetes bacterium | reverse complement strand
GCGGCGCGCCACCTCGCCGAGGTGGTCGAGTGCCTCGCGGGCGAGGCGCCCTGGCCGGATGCACCCGAAGTCCCACCGGAGCCCGAACCACCGGTCGCCGGTGTCGCCGATCTGGCCGAGGTGCGCGGTATGGCCACGGCGCGCGCCGCGCTGCGCTGCGCCGCAGCCGGCGGTCACCACCTCCTCATGAGCGGGCCACCGGGCGCGGGCAAGACGATGATCGCCCGTCGGCTCCCGACGATCCTGGCGCCGCTCGAGCCCGATGAAGCCCTCGAGGTGACGCGCATCCACTCCGCGGCCGGCGTGCACCCGGGCCATCGACTGGCCTGCTCGCGCCCGTTCCGCTCCCCGCACCACACCGCGTCGACCGCCGCGCTCATCGGCGGCGGCAGCGGGCGTCCCCGACCCGGTGAGGTCACGCTGGCCTCCGGTGGCGTGCTCTTCCTCGACGAGCTCGGCGAGTTCGCCCCGCAGACGCTCGACGCGCTGCGGCAGCCCCTCGAGGAGCGGGTGGTGCGCATCGCCCGCCAGGCCTGCGCGCTCGAGTTCCCCGCGCGATTCACCCTCGTCGCGTGCACCAACCCATGCCCGTGCGGGCGCGACCCGGCCCGCTGCACCTGCTCGGACACCGCGCGTGAGCGATACCGGCGCCGTCTCTCGGCTCCGTTGCTCGACCGCTTCGATCTCCGGCTCGCCCTGCGCGCCCCGGGCGAGGTGGAGCCGTACGGCGCATCGAGCGAGGTCGAGCGGGTCCGGGTGATCAGTGCGGTTGAGCGACAGTCGCATCGTTTCACCGGCCTCCCGTGGTGCCGCAACGCGTACATCCCGGCCGGCGGCCTCGGGACCTACGCAGCGCTCGACGGCCCGGCTCGGGCCGCGTGGCGCGCGGCGGTGCGCGCTGCGGGTCTCACCGGACGGGGCGCTGCCGCGATCCAGCGCACGGCCCGCACCCTCGCCGACCTCGACGACCGCGCCGCAGTGACCGCCGACGACGTGCACCTCGCGGTCGATCTCCGGCAGGACGTGCCGTGAGCACCGCCCGCGAGGTCGCGATCGCTGCGCTCATCGCGCTCCCCCACATGACTCCGGCCCGCCTGCACCGAGTGCTCGACCGGTGGGGCGATCCGGAGATCGCGGTGGAAGCCATCGCCCGCGGGCGGGGTTCGGGCGTGCTCTCGTCGGAGCCGCGGCTCGATGCAACTGAGCGCAGCGCGCTCGCCGCGGCCTGGCGCGCCATCGACCCCGGGGCCAGCGGTCGGTTGCTCGCCGCCCGTGGCACCCGCGCGACCTGCGTGCTCGATCCGGACTGGCCACTCGACGATGGCGTCGACCTCCCCGCCGCGCTCCTCCTCGAGGGCGACCGGCCGGACTGCCTCGCCCAGCCCCGGATCGCGGTCGTCGGGACGCGGGCCGCGACCCCCCACGGCCTCGCCGACGCACACGATCTCGCCGCCGCGCTCGCGGAGGCCGGCGTGTGCGTGGTGAGTGGGCTCGCCCTCGGCATCGACGGAGCTGCGCACCGCGGGGCGGTCGAAGTCGGCGGCACCACGATCGGGGTGCTCGCCACCGGCCTCGATGTCATCTACCCGCGTCGGCACGCCACGCTGCACGCCGAGGTCCGCGCGCACGGCCTCACCGTCACCGAACACCCGCACGGCACCGGGCCGCGGCCCGAGCGGTTCCCGGTCCGCAACCGCATCATCGCCGCGCTCGGCGACGTGGTCGTCGTGGTCGAGGCCGCGGCGCGCGGCGGCGCACTCAGCACCGCCGCGCACGCGACGCGTCTCGGGCGACCGGTGCTCGCGCAGCCCGGGTCACGCCGCAACCCCGCGGCGGCGGGCACCAACTCGCTCATCGCCGATGGCGCGACCCCGCTCCTCGATCCGGCCGACGCACTCCTCGCGCTCACCATGACCCCGGGAGCCCGGCGCGGACCGCTGCGGGTGCCGAGCCGCCCGACCCCGCGCCGACCCCCGCGCGATCCGGCGGCCCGGGCCGTGCTGCGCGCGCTGTCCGGCGACGCTGCGACCCCCGACGAGCTCGCGGCCCGCACCGGCTGCGCGCCCGCGGCGATCGCCCGCACCGTGGCCGCGCTCGAGGCCGAGGGGCGGGTGCAGCGGTCCCGAGGCCTCATCTGGCCGCGGTGAGCCGGGCCTGCGCCCGAGGACCCATTTCCGCCCCGGCGCCGAAGTGGGGTCAAGGTCGCCGAGCGCCGCTCCGATGACCGGCCCGTGAACCTCACGCACTGCCCCTACGACGGCGCCGAGATCGACACGGAGTACTCCGGCGGCTCGTTCCTGCTGTCCTGCGCGCACTGTGGGGCCGAGTGGGAGCTGCACTCCAACTTCGTCCGCCGCGTGAACGAACCGGACTGGTCCCTCGTCGACGAGTCGCGGCGGGGCGCGGACTTCCCGGTCCTCTCGGCCTAGCGCCCCTCGAAGCGCGGGTCGCGCTTCTGCACGAAGGCGAGGATCGCTTCGATCGTGTCCCGGGTCTGGAACGACAGGGCCTGGGCCAGCCCCTCGGCCTCGAGCGCCTCGGCCATCGACACCGACGACGACTGGTTGAGGAGCCGCTTCGAGTTCGCCACCTGGATCGGCGGCAGCGCGGCCAGCCGGGCGGCGAGGTCCGCGACGACCGTCGCGAACTCGGCCTCCGGCACCACCCGGTTCACGAGCCCGATGCGCTCGGCCTCGCTCGCGTCGATGATGTCCGCGAGGAACACGAGCTCCTTCGCCCGGTGCAGGCCGACGAGGCGCGGGAGCAGCCACGACCCCCCGAAGTCCACGCTGAGGCCTCGCCGCGAGAAAATCTCCGAGAAGCGGGCGCGGTCGGAGGCCACCACGAGGTCGCAACCGAGGGCGAGGTTGAGTCCGGCGCCCGCGGCCACGCCGTTCACCGCAGCCAGCGTCGGGGTGCGCAGTTCGTGGAGCCGCAGCGCGCAGCGGCTCACGAGCTGCATCCGTTCGAGCGACGCGGCGACGCCGCCCGCGTCCTCCTCGCCCGCGGCGCCCTCGGTGAGATCAGCCCCAGAGCAGAAGGCGTCCTCGGCCCCGGTGATGACGAGCGCCCGGTCGGCTCGGTCGGCCTCGATCTGGTCGAAGACCTCGATGAGTTCCACCCACATGGTGGGCGTCATCGCGTTCTTCTTGCGGGGCCGATTCAGGGTGACCGTGACGACGCCCTCGGCACGCTCGACGGTGATGGTCTCCACGGTGCTCCCTCATCCGGGCCCGGCGAACGCGGGCTGGGCGCTTGGCGCCGGTACCGTAGCCCCGTGGGATTCAACCCGACCCGGCGTGGCTCGGTGCGGCCGAGCGAGATCGCCACGGTGGTCGCAGCCGCCGTGGTGATCGCCGCGCTCCTCGTGTGGGCGTTCGGACTCACGTGACGATCCGCGACCACGACGCCCTCGACGTGCGCCACGTGCAGCCCTACGAGGCGACCAAGGCCTACCGCTGCCCCGGATGCGAGCAGGAGATCCCGACCGGCGTCGGCCACGAGGTGGTCGTGCCCCGGTACGCACCGCAGGACCGGCGGCACTGGCACACGCCGTGCTGGACGCGGGCCAAGCGCATGCGGCCCCGTCGCTGACTCAGAACCCGGCCTGCACCACCTCGACCGCGGGGGGCGCCCCGTCGACGATGTGCACCGCGGCCACGTCGAAGCGCACGTCGCTCCCGACCCCGGGGTGCTCGGCGAGCCAACGAGCGGCGAGCGTGCGGATGCGCCGCTGCTTCGTGGCGGTCACCGCCTCCACCGCGGCGCCGAAGCGATCGCTGGTGCGGGTCTTGACCTCGCAGAACACGACGCAGCGATCCGGCGAGAGGAGCACGAGGTCGAGTTCGCCCTCGCGGACCCGCCAGTTCCGGTCCAGCACGGTGTGGCCGCGGGCCTCGTAGTGCGCAGCGGCAGCCGCCTCGCCCCGGGCTCCGAGCGCCCGTCGGTCGACCGGCGGGCGACGCCCGCGGGCCGGCACCGGTCAGAGGTCCTTGTCGGCGAGCCGCTCGATGTTGACGTCCTTGAAGGTCACGACCCGCACGTTGGCGACGAAGCGCGCCGGGCGGTACATGTCCCAGACCCAGGCGTCGGCGAGCTCGAGCTCGAAGTAGACCCGCCCGCCGTCGCGCCGTTCGTGCAGCTCGACGTTGTTCGTGAGGTAGAAGCGCCGCTCCGTCTCCACCACGTAGGAGAACATCGGCAGGACGTCGCGGTACTCGCGGTAGAGCTGGAGCTCGATCTCCGTCTCGTACCGCTCGAGGTCCTCAGAGCTCACCGGGCACCTCCCGAGTCGTCGTGGACCCGAGTGTAGGCCCGCGCGGTGCGGATCAGACCCGCTTCTCCTTGACGCGGGCGGCGCGCCCGACGCGGTCGCGGAGGTAGTAGAGCTTGGCCCGGCGCACATCGCCCACCGTGACCCGCTCGATCCTTGCGATGATCGGCGAGTGGATCGGGAAGGTCCGCTCGACGCCCACGCCCTGGGTCACCTTGCGGACCGTGAAGGTCTCGCGCAGGCCCGCACCCTGACGCCGGATGCAGATGCCGGTGAACTTCTGGACCCGCTCGCGGTTGCCCTCGACCACGCGGACGTGGACGTCGACGGTGTCGCCGGGGGCGAACTCGGGGACGTCGTCCCGGAGGGAGGCGCGGTCGACGAGGTCGGTGCGGTTCATGGCGAGGGGTCCTCGGGTGGTCGGCGGATCGAGCGCCCGGATCGGGGGCGGCCCGTGAGGGTAGCAGGGGGCCCGCCGGGCCCGGAAGTCGACCGGGGCCCCGGCCTCACCCCTCGGGCGCGAACTCCTCGAGCAGGCCGCGATCGGCCGACGAGAGCCGGGCCGGATCGAGGAGGTCGGGTCGGCGCTCGAGCGTCCGCCGCAGGGCCTGGGCCCGACGCCAGCGGGCGACGCGCGCGTGGTCGCCGCTGCGCAGCACCTCGGGCACCTCGTGCCCGCGGAACTCGGCCGGGCGCGTGTACTGCGGGTACTCGAGCAGGGTCGGGCCGTCGACCGGCGCCGCACCGAACGACTCCTCGGCACCGCTCTCGTCGTTGCCCATGACCCCGGGCACGAGGCGGGTCACCGCCTCGATGACGATGAGCGCCGCCGACTCCCCGCCCGCGAGCACGTAGTCGCCGATCGAGATCTCGCCGTCGCAGAGGTGGTCGGCCACGCGTTGGTCGACACCCTCGTAGCGACCGCAGAGCAGCGAGAAGCCACCGCCGGCCGCGAGCTCCCGGGCCATCGTCTGGTCGAACCGGCGGCCGGCCGCGCTCAGCAGGAGCAGCGGCCGCGGCGGCTGCACCGCCTCGACGATGTCGAAGAGCGGCTCGGGCCGCATGACCATGCCCGCACCACCGCCGAACGGGGTGTCGTCGACCGTGCGGTGGCGATCGCGGGTCGCGTCCCTCGGGTCGTGGAGGCGGAGGTCGACGAGGCCATCCCGTCGGGCCCGACCGAGCAGGGAGAGCTCGGCCGGACCGGCGAGGAACTCCGGGAAGAGCGTGAAGATGTCGATCCTCACCGCGAGCCCCCGAGGTCGAGCAGGCCCTCCGGCGGATCGATCACCACGACCCCGTCGGCCCGGTCCACCACGAACACGATGGGCACGAGCACCTCGCGGCCGTCGACGTCGATCACCAGCAGATCCGAGGCCGGGTTGTCCTCGACCGCGAGCACCGGGCCGATGACGGTGCCCTCGGCGTCGCGCACCTCGGCACCGACGAGTTCGTGGACCCACAGCACGTCGTCCACCCCCTCGAGCGGTTCGGCCCGTAGCACCTCGCCGCGCAGCGCCTCCGCAGCGGTGCGGTCCCCGATCTCCTCGAACCGCACGAGCCAGCGACCCTGGTGGGGCCGAGCCGCGGCCACGGTGAGGGTGCGATCGGCGACGTCGAGGCGCGCCCCGACCGCGACGCGTTCGGTGCGATCGGAGGAGAGGGTCACCGCCACCTCGCCGCGCAGCCCGTGGGCCCGGCCGATCCGGCCGACCTCGAGGCGGGCCGGGGTGGCGTCCCCGGGCATGGCCGTCCTACTCGAGGACGTCGACCGAGGTGGCCACGCCGTCGGCCGCGCCCGCGGCCCGCGCGACCTGACGGACGGCCTGGATCACCCGGCCGCGCTTGCCGATGAGGCGACCCATGTCGTCGGGGTCGGCCGCGATGAGCAGCTCGATGCCGCGGCCGCGCTCCTTCACGGACACGTCGACCGCGTCGGGGGTGTCGACGATCGAACGGGCCACGTACTCGACGACCGCCTTGGCCGTGCCGCCCTCGATGCGGTTGCCCGGGGCGCCGATCTCGTCGACGAAGTCCTCGCTCACTCGGCCGCCTCCGCGGTCTCGTCGGCCGGCGCCTCCTCGGCAGCCTCCGCCGGCGCGTCCGCAGCCTCCGCGGCCGCGGCCTCCGCCTCAGCCTTCGCGGCCGCCGCAGCGGCTGCCTCCTCGGCCGCCTTCGCCGCGGCCTCGGTCTTGGCGGCCTCCTCGCGCACCGCGCGGGCCCGGTCCGCGCCGATGCTGCGCGCCTTGGCGGTGCGGTCGGCGAGGGTCGTGCCCTTCACGCCCGACTGGAACTCGGCCCACAGCCCGTTGCCGATGAGGAGCTTGTGCACCTGCACGGTGGGCTGGGCACCCTTGCGCAGCCAGGCGAGGGTCTTCTCGCCGTCGACCGCGAAGCCCGACGGCTCCTTGCGGGGCTCGTACTGCCCGAGGATCTCGATGTAACGGCCGTCGCGCGGGGAGCGGGAGTCGGCGACGACGACGCGGTAGGTGGGCTGCTTCTTCTTGCCCACTCGCATCAGGCGGATCTTGACGGCCACGTGTTCGATGTCCTCTTCGGTCGGAGACTCCTGCGGGCGGACCCGTCTCGGGCCCGCGGTCGGCCACGGCCGACGGAGGTCGCAGGCTAGCGGGTCAGCCCCACCCGGGTCACTCCGGGCTCCATCGGCCCCGGCTCAGAGCCCCGGCATCCCGGGGATCGGGAACTTCGGCCGCTTGCCCTGCGAGATCGATCGCATCATCTGCTGCACCGTCTTGAACTGCTTGAGGAGGGCGTTGACCTCCTGGGTGCTGGTACCCGAGCCGCGGGCGATCCGGAGCCGGCGCGACCCGTTGATGACCCCGGGGTCGTTGCGCTCGGCCGGGGTCATCGATCGGATGATCGCCTCGACCCGGGCGAGCTGGCCCTCGTCGACCTCGGCGCCGCGCAGCTCCTTCGGCATGCCGGGCAGCATCTTCATGATGTTGCCGAGCGGACCCATCTTGCGGACCTGCTGCATCTGGTCGAGGAAGTCGTCGAGCGTGAACTGACCGGTGCGCAGCTTGGCCTGCGCGGCCGCGGCCTGCTCCTCGTCGAAGGCGGCCTCGGCCTTCTCGATGAGGGTGAGCACGTCGCCCATCCCGAGGATGCGGCTCGCCATGCGGTCCGGGTGGAACGGCTCGAAGTCCTCGAGCTTCTCCCCCGTGCCGACGAAGAGGATCGGCTTGCCGACGACCTCCTTCACGGAGAGCGCCGCGCCGCCGCGGGCGTCACCATCGATCTTCGTGAGCACCACACCGTCGAGGCCGATGGCTTCGTCGAACGCGACCGCGACGTTCACCGCCTCCTGACCGGTCATCGCATCGACGACGAGGAGGGAGTTCGTCGGACGCGCCACCTCGCGCACCGCCCGCAGTTCGTCCATGAGCGCAGCGTCCACCTGGAGCCGACCCGCGGTGTCCACGATCACCACGTTGCGGCCGAGCCGCGCGGCCTCCTCGAACGCACTGCGGGTGACCTCCACCGGGTCGGCCGGCGCGCCGTCGGGCGCGGAGTGCACCGGCACATCGATCCGGCGGCCGAGCACGCGCAGCTGCTCGACCGCGGCCGGCCGCTGCAGGTCGGCCGCGACGAGGAGCGGGTGCAGACCCTGGCTCTTGAGGTGCCGGGCGAGCTGGCCGGCCGCGGTAGTCTTGCCCGAGCCCTTGAGGCCGGCGAGCATCACCACGGTGGGCGGCTTCGGGCTCATGGCGAGCTTGCCGCTCGTGCCACCGAGGGTCGTGACGAGCTCCTCGTGGACGATCTTGATGACCTGCTGGGCCGGCGAGAGGCTCTTGGCCACCTCGGCACCCTTGGCCCGTTCCTTGATCCGGGCGATGAAACCCTTCACGACCCGCACGTTCACGTCGGCCTCGAGGAGGGCGAGGCGGATCTCGCGAGCCACCTCGTCGATGTCCGCGTCGCTGAGGCGGCCGCGGCCGCGCATGCGGGCGAAGATCCCGTCGAACCGATCGGAGAGCGCGTCGAACATCGCGGCCGAGGCTACCCGGGGCGGTGAGGAGCGGCTCAGTCGCCGAAGAGGGCGGCCGCGAACTCCTCAGGGTCGAACGGCACCATGTCGGCCGCGCCCTCGCCGACGCCGACGACCTTCACGGGGATGCCGAGCTCGGCCTGGATGGCCAGCACGATCCCGCCCTTCGCGGTGCCGTCGAGCTTCGTGAGCACCACGCCCGTGACGTCCACGGCCTGCGCGAACTCTCGGGCCTGCGTGAGGCCGTTCTGACCGGTGGTGGCGTCGATGACGAGCAGCACCTCCGTGAGCGCGTCCGGCGTTCGATCCACGATGCGGCGCAGCTTCTTGAGCTCCTCCATGAGGTTCACCTTCGTGTGCAGCCTCCCCGCGGTGTCGACAAGCACGAGGTCCGAGCCGCGGGTCTGGGCCGAGGCCATCGCATCGAAGACCACCGACCCGGGGTCCGCGCCCTCCTGCCCGAGCACCAGCCACGCGCCGGTGCGCTCGGCCCAGGTCGCGAGCTGCTCGGCGGCCGCGGCGCGGAAGGTGTCGGCCGCGGCGAGCACGACTCGCCGTCCCTCCCCCACCTCGCGCTGGGCGAGCTTGGCGATCGTCGTCGTCTTCCCGACGCCGTTCACGCCGACGAACATCCAGACCGTGGGATCGCTCGGGGCGCGGTGCAGGCTCCGGTCTCCCGGTGCGAGGAGCGCCGCGACCTCGTCGCGCAGCAGCCCCTCGATCGCCGACGGATCGGCGACCCGCTCCGTCCGGGCCCGGGCCCGGACGGCCTCCACGAGACGCGTCGTCGTGGCGACGCCAACATCGGCGAGGATGAGCGCCTCCTCGAGGTCCTCCCAGGTCTCCTCGTCGACGGTCCCGCGCCCGGCGATCCCGGTGAAGGCCCCGGCGAACGCGGCCCGGGTCCGGCCCAGCCGATCGCGCAGGCGCGGCCGCGCCTCGACGACCGGCGGCGCCACCTCGACCACGGACTCTGCGCCCGGCGGCGCCTCGACCTCGACGGACGCGGTCGGCTCCTCGACGGGCGTCGCCGGCCTCGGCGGGGCCGACGGCGGTGCCGCGGGGGGCGCCTCGATGGGTGCCCCCACCCGCGCGGACCGGCGAGAGAGCACGAGCCCACCGACCACGAGGACCACGGCGAGCAGCAGGATGAGGACGATCACGAGCGCGGGGTTCATCGACGCCGGAGGCTAGCGGTCGATGTGCGAGGGACCCGGTGGCGCTACTTGGTCGGAGGCAGGCCGATGGACGAGCCCATCGCGATGCCCGCACCCTCGAGCGCGGCCTTCACCTGCCCGCGCAGGGCCCGGGCCACCCGCCACTGCTGGGCGGAGGTGGTGCGCACGCTCACCCGCACCACGATGCGTTCGGCCGTCATCGACTCGACACCGAGCACCTCGGGCGGGGCGAGGATCTCCTCGGCCCACTGCGGATCGGCGGCGAGCGCACGGCAGGCCGCGATGAGGCTGGCATCGGCCGCGTCGAGGTCGACGTCTCCGGCGAGCGGCACGTCGACGTTCACCACCGCCCAGCCCTGCGACTTGTTGCCGACCCGCCGGATCTCGCCGTTCGGCACGTGCCAGACAATGCCGTCGATGTCGCGCAACCGGGTGAGTCGCAGCGACACGTTCTCGACCGTCCCGATCGCCTCGCCGAGGTCCACGACGTCGCCGACGCCGTACTGGTCCTCGACGAGCATGAACGCGCCGGTCACGAGGTCGCGTACGAGGGTCTGCGATCCGAACGCGAGGGCGGCCCCCACGATGCCCACGCTGACCCCGAGCGTCGCGAGGTTCACGCCGAGCACCTGGAGGCACATGACGACGGCGGTGCCCCAGACGAGGAACGCGACCACGCTGCGCAGCACGGTGGTCATCGTCTCGGCCCGTTGGGCCCGGCGTTCGTCGGCCATGGCCGGCGCGAGCGCGCCGAGCCCGGTGCGGCGGCTCAGCGCGGCGAGGCGCCCCGTCCCCTCGGCGGTGGCCCGACGCACCGTGCGGCGCACCACGACGCGCAGCACCCGCACGGTGATCCAGGCGACGAGCAGGATGAGCAGGATGCGGATCGGACGGGCCAGCAGGTCCGCGGCACGGGCCACGCCCTCCGAACCGGTCACCTCGTACACGACGCGGCAGATCGCACCCTGCTCGCCCGCGGGCCCGCAGGCGTCCGAGGGGACGGTGGCCGCGGCCAGCATCCCGACGCCGGTCACTGCAGGACGATCTCGCCGCGGAGGCGCTGGCTCACCACCCGCGTCGACCCGCCGGGCGGCATCGACACGCCGAACATGCAGTCGCCGGCCTCCATCGTGCGCCGCTGGTGCGAGACGATGAGCAGCTGCGCCTCGTCCCGGAACTCGTGCACGAGGTCGAGGAAGCGGTGGAGGTTCACGTCGTCGAGCGCGGCCTCGACCTCGTCGAGCAGGTAGAAGGGCGAGGGTCGCGACCGGAACACCGCGAAGAGGAAGGCCATCGCGGTGAGCGAGCGCTCGCCGCCCGAGAGCAGCGAGAGCCGCTTCGTGTTCTTGCCCGACGGTCGCGCCTCGATCTCGATGCCCGTCTCGAGGAGGTTGCCGGGGTCGGTGAGGAAGATCCGCCCCGAACCGCCCGGGAACAGCGTGGTGAACAGGTCGGTGAAGTTCTGCTGCACGTCGGTGAACGCCTGCTCGAACACGGTGACGATCTCCTCGTCGACCGCGCGGATCACCCGCTGCAGCTCCTTGCGCGAGGCCTTGACGTCCTCGAGCTGCTGCTGGAGGAAGTCGTGACGCTCGGAGAGCGCGTCGTACTCCTCGAGGGCGAGCGGGTTGATCGGTCCCATGATGCGCAGCTCGCGCTCGAGGTCGCGGGCCCGACCGGCGAGCGTCGTGCCCTCGGGCGGCGTCGGCGCGGGGGCGTCGAGCGCGGCGCCCGGCTCGCAGTCGAACTCGGTGCGGATGCGCTCGACGAGGGCCTCGAGCCGGAGGCGGGTCTCGGCGTCCTCGACCTCGAGCCGGCTGACCTGCTCGCGGGTCGCGGTGAGCGAACGCTCGGCCTCGGCCCGCTCGCGACGCAGGGTGTCGAGCCGACCGCCGGCCTCGCTGGCCCGCGCGCTCCGACGTTCGTGCTCGCCCCGGAGACGCGCCAGCGCGTCCTCGATGAGCGAGGTGCGCTCGACGAGGCGAGCCCCCACCGCGTCGAACGCGGCCGCACGTGCGGCCAGGTCCGCCCGTCGGCGCTCGGCCTCGGCCTTGGCCTCCGGGTTGCGGGCGAGCCGTTCCTCCACCGCGGTGATGCGTCGGGCGATGCCCGAGCGCCGCTCCTCGACCGCGGCGACCTCGACCGCGAGGTCCCGGCGTCGCGCGGCGACCTCGGCCTCGCGAGCCTCGAGCGCGCCAGCCCGCTCGGCCCGGGCGGTCGCGATCGCCTGCGCGTCGCGCTCGGCCGCCTCGAGCGCCGGCAGCGTGGCCTCGAGCTCCGCGATCCGCTCGCGTTCAGCCACGAGCGCCGCGCGCTGGGCCATCGATCCTGATTCGGCCGCGGCACGCTCCCCCTCGCGTTCGGCCAGCTCCGCGCCGATGCGGGCGACCGCTGCGGTCGCCGTCTCGAGGGCCACCGCGTTCGCACGGTTCGCCTCGCGGGCGGCCTCCTCGCGGCCGCGGGCACTCCGCTCCGCCGCCCGGGCCCCGTCGAGCGCGGTGCGGGCGGTCGAGGCCGCGGCCCGGGCGTCCTCGGCCCGATCCCGGGCCTCGTCGAGCGCGGCCTGGGTGGCGCCCGCGGTCGCCTCGGTCCCGATGCGCCAGGCCGAGCGACCTCCGAACCGGTCACCGGCCCGGGTCACCGCGACGACGTCGGGCCGAGCCAACGCGACGTCGAGCGCGCGGGCCCAGTCGCCGTCGACGAGCACGTGCCCGGCGAGGAGCCGGGCCAGCACCGCTTCGAGCCCGGGCAGCGTCGTGCGCACGCAGTCCACGAGCGCGCGCGTCCCGGCCGGCACCATCTCGCCCTGCACCGACTGGACCGACGCGTCGACCACGAGCAACAGCGCCCGGGCATCGCCGTCGACGAGCCGGTCGAGCGCGCGCCGCGCCGCATCCCCGCCGTGGACCACCACCGCGCGCATCGCGTCGCCGAGCGCCGCCGCGACCGCGGCCTCTGCGCCCGCCTCGATCGCGAGGTGGTCGACGAGCGGACCTGCGACCCCGGGCATGCCGTCGATGCGTGCGGCGCCGGCCGCGTCCCGGGCGCTGTCGAGCGCGAGCGCGAGCGCCTCGGCCCGCGCGGCCCACCGACTCGCATCGGCCTCGGCCCGCCGCAGCGACTCCTCGGCGTCGCGGGCTCCGGCCTCCGCCGCCTCGAGCGCACCGCGGGCCGCCGTGGCGTCGGCGACGAGGGCCGGATCGGCGGTGCGCGCCGCCTCGACCCGCTCCTGCTGCGTGGCCCGTTCCGCGGTGAGCGCCACGATCCGTTCGGCCAACTGCCGGGCCCGCGCGTCGAGCCGGTCCGGCTCGGCCTCGCTGCGGTCGCGCGCGTCCCGACGGGCTGCGAGCTCGCGACGAGCCGCTTCGGCATCACCCCGGTCGGCCTCGGCCGCCGTCTCCGCGCGCCATGCGTCGCGCGCCTCGGCCACCGCCCGCTCGTCGGCCGCGATCTCCTCGGCCCGCGCGGTGAAGCCCGAGGCCTCAGCCTCAACTGCGGCGAGCTCGGCCCGCAGCGCGCCCGCCTCGGCCACGAGGTTCTCGACCACACCCTCATCCGCCGCGGCCATCATCTCGCGCTCGACGCTGCGCTGCTTCTCGACGAGGAGCGCGCCCACGCCCCGGGCCCGTTCGCGCAGCGCCTCCACCCGGGCGAGCATGCCTGCGAGGTCGCCCGATCCGCTCACGGTGAGTGCCCGCTCCGCGTCGAGCACCTCGAGGTCGAGTTCACGCAGCGCCGCCTGGAGCGCCGCCTCCTGCTCGGCGAGCCGGGTGCGGGTGTCGACCACGCGCTCGGTGCGGGTCTGGAGACCCGCCAGCTCGTGCCCGGCGAGGTGGAGCCGGATGGCCCGCAGCTCGTCGACGAGGCCGTCATGACGGCGGGCTGCATCGGCCTGCCGCTGCAGCGGGCCGAGACCGCGTCGCACCTCGCGCAGCAGGTAGTTGAGCCGAAGCAGGTTGCCCTCGGTCGCCTCGAGCCGTCGCTCCGCCTTCTCCCGTCGTTTGCGGTACTTCAGGACGCCGGCGGCCTCCTCGATGATGAGGCGACGGTCCTCGGGGCGCGCGTTCAGCACCGAGTCGAGCTGGCCCTGGCCGACGATCACGTGCTGTTGGCGCCCGATGCCCGAGTCGGAGAGCAGCTCCTGGATGTCGAGGAGCCGACACGGGATGCCGTTGATCGCGTACTCGGAATCCCCGCTGCGGAACAGCGTGCGGGTGATGGTCACCTCGGAGAACTCGATCGGCAGCGCACCGCTCGCGTTGTCGATGGTGAGGGACACCTCAGCCCGACCGAGGGCCGGCCGCTCCGCGGTGCCGGCGAAGATGACGTCGTCCATCTTGCCGCCGCGCAGGGAGCGGGGGCCCTGGGCACCGAGCACCCAGGCCACGGCGTCCACGAGGTTGGACTTGCCGGACCCGTTGGGGCCCACGACGACCATGACGCCCGGCTCGAAGTCGAGGGTCGTCTTGTCCGCGAACGACTTGAAGCCCCGGAGGGTGAGTGCCTTGAGGAACACGCGCGAGGTTCCTTTCTCCGTCCCTCGGGTGACCGTAGCGTCCGGTCCCACGGAGCGCGCGAACCCCTCGGGGCGGAGCGGTCCGGCCTCAGACGATGCGGAACCCGGCCAGACCCTCGGCGGGCTCGTCGAGGACCTCGACCGCCTCGACGCGGGCGTGGGCCGGACCCTCGTGGCACCACGCGACGAGCCGGTCGACCGCGGCCGCCCGACCCTCGAAGATCCCCTCCACCCGGCCGTCGGCGAGGTTGCGGACCCACCCGGCCACCCCGAACCGGCGGGCCCGCTCGCAGCAGGTGTCCCGGAACCAGACGCCCTGCACCCGTCCCGACACGAGCACCCGGCGTCGCACGGTCATGGGTTCGGTCATCGCGGCTGGCACCCCGGGCAGGAGGAGGTCGAGCGGCCGGACCACCGCTCCCGCACGATCATCGCACCGCAGGTGCGGCAGGGCTCACCCGCCCGGCCGTAGACCCGGTGCTGGTGCTGGTACCGACCCGGGCGACCCTCGAGGTCGACGTACTGACCGTCGCGCAGCGAGGAGCCGCCGGCCCGGATCGCGTCGCGCAGGATCCGCCGGGTCGCCGTGTGGATCCGGCCCACCTGCTCCGGCGTGAGGTCGGCCACCCGGTGGTCGTGGCGCAGGCCGACCCGGTGCAGCACCTCGTCCGAGTAGATGTTGCCGAGCCCGGCGATGGTGCGTTGGTCCATGAGCGCGACCTTGAGCGCGGTTCGTCGCGCCGTGAGCGCCGCCGCGAACACCGCAGGCGTGCAGCGCGCGTCGAGCGGGTCCGGCCCGAGGTGCGCGAGCTCCGGCGGCCGACCGGCCGGGGCTCCCGACAGGAACACCTCGCCGAAGGTGCGCGGATCCACGAAGCGCAGTTCGGCGCGGCCCTCGAGGCCCACCACCACGTGGGTGTGGCGCGGCCGTGAATCCTGCGGATCGGGGGCCCAGCGCAACTGCCCCGACATCCGCAGGTGGATCACGAGCACCTCGGCGGCCTCGAGGCCGAGGAGCAGGTACTTGCCGTAGCGGTCGGCCGAGCGGATGCGCTGGCCCGTGAGCGCGTCGACGAGCTCCCGCGGATCGGCGTGGCGTCGGGTCGTGCGCGCGCCGGTCGCCTCGATCCACTCGATCCGCCGACCGACCACCAGACGTTCGAGGTCGCGGCGCACGACCTCGACCTCGGGCAGCTCAGGCACCGGCGCCCTCGGAGCGCTCGGTGAGCCACGCCGCGGCGACCCGGGCCGCCGCCTGCTCCGCGGCCTTCTTGCTGACGCCCTCACCCGTCCCCCGCTTGACCCCGTCGAGCAGCACGACCGCGGTGAACCGCTTCTCGTGGTCCGGCCCCTCGCCGGTGACCCGGTAGCGAGGCAGCCCCACCTCGTGGAGCAGCGCGAGCTCCTGCAGGATCGTCTTCGGGTCGTCACCACCGGGACGCTGCGCCGCGGCGGCGATGCGGTCACCGAGCAGGTCGAGGATGACCCGCCGGGCCATCTCGATGCCCGCGTCGAGGTACACCGCGGCGAACACCGCCTCCATCGCGTCGGCGAGGATCGAGACCTTGTCGCGACCGCCACCTGCGTCCTCGCCCTTCCCGAGCAGGAGGGCCTCGCCGACCCCGGCGCTGCGGGCCACCTCGGCGAGCCGCTCGGTGTTGACCACCGAGGCCCGCACCTTCGACCACTCCCCCTCGGAGAGGTCGGGGTGGCGGAGGAACACGTGGTCGCTCACGACGAACCCGAGCACCGCGTCGCCGAGGAACTCGAGCTGCTCGTTCGAGGTCTCGCCCGCGTGCTCGGCCACCCAGGACCGGTGGACGAGCGCGGCCCGCAGCAGCTGCGGATCCGCGAACCGGTGACCGATCGCGGCCTCGAGATCGCGCCGGGCGGGTTCCTCCATGGCTGCCGGGGCGACCCTCAGGCCGCCGCGCCCCCGAGCCGGGCCACCACGTGGTCGACGACGTCGCCGACCGTGAGCAGGTCGGCGAGGTCCTCGTCGTCGACCGAGAGGCCGACGGTGCGCTCGCCCAGATCCTCCTCGAGCGCCTCGACGAGTTCGAGCACCGCGCCCGCGTCGGCCCCGAGGTCATCGGCGAACCTCGAGGCGCGGGTGATGGCCTCCTCCGCGATCCCCAGGATCTCGGCGAGGGTCGCGCGCGCGAGGGCGAGCACCTCCTCGGCCGAGACGGGCTCGGAGGTGGTGTGCGTCTCAGCCGGCACCGGCCGTCGCCTCCTTGAGTCGCCCGACGATGTCGCCGCGCACGCAGTCAGCGGCGAGCGCGACCGCGTTCACGATGGCGCGGGCCGACGAGGACCCGTGCGAGATGATGCAGACCCCATCGACCCCGAGCAGCGCGCCGCCGCCGATGGTGTCGGGGTCGAGGTAGTCCGAGACCGCTTGGAGCAGCGGACCGGTGATGACCTCAGCGGCGACCTTGGCCTCGTCCGAGGACCCGAGCACGGTGAAGACCAGACCGGCGGCGGCCTTGAGCGCCGACTCCATCGCCTTGATCGCCACGTTGCCGGTGAACCCGTCGGTGACGATCACGTCGGGACGCCCGGTCATGAGGTCGCGCCCCTCCGCGTTGCCGGCGAACCACGGTTCACCCTCGAGCAGGGCGAAGGTGTCCTTGCGGAGCGCGTCGCCCTTGCCCGGCTCCTCACCGTTCGAGAGCAGCCCGACCGTCGGGTCCTCGATCCCGAGGCGCAGGCGTGCGTAGGCCCGCCCCATCCGGGCGAACTGGGCCAGCCACTCCGGTGACGCGTCGACCGTGGCGCCGGCGTCCACGAGCAGGTGCGGGCGCCCGAAGGGCACGGGGATGGGCACCGCGATCGCCGGACGGGCGATGCCGGAGATGCGGCCGTACCGCAGCAGCGCGCTGGCCATCGTCGCGCCGGTGTTCCCCGCGCCGACCATCGCGTCGGCCCGACCCTCGCGCACCGCCTCCGCGGCGCGCACGACCGAGGCGTCCCGGCGGGCGCGGACGGAGCGAGCCGGGTCGTCGTGCATCTCGATGACCTCGGAGCACGGCACGACGGTGACCCCGGCGGGGGCCGTACCGCCCGGCAGGACCGCGGCGATGGCCTCCTCGACCCCGAAGAGCTGCACCTCGACCCCGTGCTCGGCCGCCGCCGCGATACCGCCTGCGACGATCTCACCCGGCGCGCGGTCGCCGCCCATGGCGTCGATCGCGATGCGCAACGGCGCGCTCACGGGTCAGTCGACGTCGATGACCTGGCGACCGCGGTAGGTCCCGCAGTTCCCGCACACGACGTGCGGCAGCTTCGTCGCACCGCACTGGGGGCAGGTGCTGCGAGCGGACCGCTCCAGCGTCCAGTTCGAGGCGCGCCGCTGCCGGGTCTTGGCCCGCGGGGTCTTGCGCTTGGGGACGGCCATGGTGGTGTGCTCCTGGTCAGGTGATCTCGAGGTCGCGCAGCGCGTCCCACCGTGGGTCGGGCACGGTGAGCTCGCAGCCGCAGTCGGTCGTGTTCCGATCGGCCCCGCAGGCGGGGCAGAGTCCGGCACATTCTTCCCGACAGAGGACGGTCGACGGAAGTTCGAGGAGGAGGTTGTCCCGGAGGGGCCCGGCGAGGTCGACCTCCTCCCCCTCGAGGGCATAGGTCTGGCCCTCGATGGGCTCGGGCTCGAACAGCTCCCGCACGGGGCGGGTGATGGTGCGCCGGACGGGTTCGAGGCAGCGGGCGCACTCCCCCTCGAACCCGGCGCTGGCCCGCCCGTTCACCACGATCGAGTCGGCCACGTGCTCGAGCGAGACCTCGATCCGCACCGGCTCGTCGGCGGCCAGACGGGTCTCGCCGATCCCGCCGAGGTCCTCGGGGGGGACGAGCAGGTCGACGCTGCGGCGCGCCGCGGGTCGGTGCAGGAGATCGGAGACGTTCTGGCGCAAGCGGTCCATGCTGATCACGGTCCCGACGGTGGCCGACGCGGCCGGGGCGGGCCGTGGATCGTAGCAGGGGCGCCGACGCAGCGATCCGGGCCGCGCCGGGGTTACTCGGTGTCCTGGTCGAAGAACCCGGAGACCGCCTCCTCATCGGGGACCTCCGCCTCGAGCGGCGCCTCGACCACCACCTGGAGCCGCTCCCGACCCTTCTGGACCGCGGCCATGGTGCGCTCGAGCACCACCTCGAACCCTGCGAGCTTCTGGTCGATGTAGTCCTCGGTCTCGAGCCGCATGGCCCGGGCCCGGTCCTCAGCCGCCTCCACCACCCGCTCCGCGGTGCGGCGGGCAGACCGCACGACCTCGGTGCGCTCGACCATGCGCTCGGCCTGCTGACGGCCGGCCTCGATGATCTCCTCGGCCTCCTTGCGGGCCTTGGCGAGGAACTCGTCGCGCTCCTTGAGCAGCCAGCGGGCCTGCCGGATCTCCTCGGGGAGCATGGTGGTCGCGTCCTCGACGAGGCCGAGCAGCTCCTCCTTGTTGACCATCACCGAGGACGACATCGGCATGGAGCGGGCCTGCTCCACGTGGTCCCGGATCAACTGCAGCGATTCCTCGGTGTCCGGGATCGTGCCGTCGAGTGCGTCGTAGTCGCTCAACTCGGACTCCCCTGCTCGGCGAACCGCTCCACCAGCCGGGTCGCGACGGAGGCCGGGACCATCGTCGAGACGTCGCCGCCGAACCGTCCGACCTCACGCACCAGGCTCGAGGAGAGGAACGAGTACTGCGGGCTCGTGGAGATGAAGAACGTGTCGATGCCGGAGAGGCGCTGGTTCATCTGCGCCATCTGCAGCTCGTAGTCGAAGTCGGACACCGCACGCAGACCCTTCACGATCGCACTCGCCCCCTGGTCGCGGGCGAAGTCGACGAGCAGACCCTTGAAGAACTCGATGCGGACGTTCGGCAGGTGGGCGGTGACCTCGCGCAGCATCTCCTGCCGCTCCTCGAGGGTGAACAACGACTGCGACTTCTGCGGGTTGCGGATCACCGCGACCACGACCTCCGAGAAGTGCCGCGAGGTGCGCTCGATGATGTCGAGGTGTCCGAGGGTCACGGGGTCGAACGAACCCGGGCACAGGGCGATGGACACGGGCGCTTCCTCTGCGGTTCTGGGGTGCGGGTCGGTGGTGGGGGCGGCTCACTCGCCGCCGGGCTCGCACAGCACGATGAGCGTATCGCCGTAGCTGCGGGTCCACGCGGCAAGCCAGCCCGAACCCAGGTCCGGCTCCCGGCCCCCCGGACGCTCGAGCACCACCGCAGCACCGGGGGCCAGCACCCCCGGTGCGCCGAGCGCCTCGAGGTGCGCGGCGACGACCGCATCCGGCGTGTCGTAGGGCGGATCCGCGAACACGAGGTCGAAGGGACCGTCGGCTGCGACCTCCGCGAGGTACGCGGCCACCGTCCGGGCGCGCAGGGTGAGCCGGTCGCCGAGCCGAGCCCGGTCGCGGTTGGTCCGGATCGCCGCCTGCGCAGCCGCGTCCCGGTCGACCGCCACCGCCCGCGCTGCGCCGCGCGAGAGCGCCTCGATGCCGAGTGCGCCGCTCCCCGCGTAGAGGTCGAGCACCACCGCGTCCACCACGCGGGCACCGAGCGCCGCGAACACCGACTCCTTCACCCGGTCGGCCGTCGGGCGGGTGCGCGTGCCCCGGGGCACAGTGAGCCGCAGACCGCCGAACTCCCCCGCGATGACGCGCGGCCCCCGACCGGCGCTCACGACTTGAAGAGGTACTCGACGTCGTCGCCCAGCAGGTCCTCGACCTCCTCGGCGAGCGGCCGGTGCTCGGCCAGGTCGGGGTCGGCGTCGAGGAGCGCCTCGGCCGTGGACCGTGCGAAGTGCACGTACCGCTCGTCGCGGGGGAGGCGGGCGAGCCGCAGGTGTCGATCGACCCGTTGGCCCGACTGCCGCTCGCCGAACACCTGACCGCTCCCGCGGATCTCCAGGTCGCGCTCAGCCAGCTCGAAGCCGTCGTTCGTCGCGGCCATCGCCTCCATGCGGGCCGCGGCGTCCTCGGTCGAGGTGTCCGCGATGAGGTAGCACCAGGACGACCCGCCGCCGCGCCCGACCCGGCCCCGCAGCTGGTGGAGCTGCGCGAGTCCGAAGCGCTGGGCGTCCTCGATCACCATCACCGTCGCGTTCGGCACGTCGACTCCGACCTCGATGACCGTGGTGGCGACGAGCGCGTCGACCTCGCCGGCCCGGAAGGCATCCATCGACGCCTCCTTCTCGGCGGCCGGCATCTGCCCGTGCAGGAGCCCGACCCGCAGGCCGGCCAGCTCCCCGGCCCGCAGCTCCTCGGCCCGTTCCGTGGCCGCCTTCGCCTCGATCCGCTCCGAACCCTCCACGAGCGGGCAGACCACGTAGGCCTGCCGACCGGCGGCCACCTCCCCGCGCACCCGGGCATAGGCCCGGTCCACCTCGCCGGTGCCCCCACGGAGCACCTCGGTCGCCACCGGCTCGCGCCCGGTGGGCATGGCTGCGAGCACGGTGAGATCGAGGTCGCCGTAGACGAGGAGCGCGGCGGTGCGCGGGATCGGCGTGGCGGTCATCACGAGCACATCGGGCACGAGTGCGCCGGCCCGCTGCTTGAGCACCTCCCGCTGCTCCACGCCGAACCGGTGGTGCTCGTCGATGACGATGAGCCCGAGCCGGGTGAACGGCGAGTCGCCGTGGAGCAGCGCGTGCGTCCCGACCACGATGTGGACCGAGCCGTCGTGGAGCCCCGCGGCGATCTCGGCCCGCTCGCGCGCGGTGGTCCGGTTCGTGAGGAGCCGCACGCCCGAGGACGTCTCCCCGAGCAGGTTCGTGCCGGCCGCACCGGGCACGAGGTCGCCGTAGGCCTGCACCGCGACCGCGAAGAGCTGCTCGGCGAGCACCGCGGTGGGCGCCATGAGCGCGGCCTGGTGGCCTCCCTCGACCACCGCGAGCATCGCGGCGAGGGCCACCACCGTCTTCCCCGACCCGACGTCGCCCTGGAGCAGCCGGTGCATGGGGGCCGGTCGCGCGAGGTCGGCCCGGATGTCGCGGATCGCCGTGAGCTGGTCGCCGGTCGGCTCGAACGGCAACCGCTCGAGGAACGCATCGACGAGGCGACCGTCGCCGGCGTGACGGATACCCACCTCGGCGGCGGCGAGCGCACGCTTGCGGGCCACGAGCCCCACCTGGGCCACGAGGAACTCGTCGAAGCGCAGCCGGCGCTCAGCCCGACGGTGGTCGTCCACGTGTTCGGGCCGGTGCACGTCGTGGAACGCGCGGGTCCGATCACCGAGCTTCAGGGGCGAGCGGATGACCTCGTCGAGGGGGTCGTAGATCTCCCCGGCGAACTCGATGGCCTGCGCGACGGCCGGAGCGATCTCCCAGGATGAGATCTCGGCCTTCGCCGACTGGGGGTACACCGCAACGATGCGACCGGTACGGGCCTCTCCGGCCCGGCCGATCACGTCGACGATCGGGTTGGTCATGCGCCGCTTGCCCGCGAAGGTCTCGACCTTGCCGAACATCGCGACCTCGGTCTCCTCGGCCAGCTGCTGGGCACGCCAGGGCTGGTTGAAGAAGGTCACCTCGAGCCGCGCGCCCCCACCCTCCACGGTCGCGACCACCATCCGCTTGCGGTTCTTGGTGACGCGGGTCGCGATCGCCACGATCGAGCCGAACACGGTGGTCTCCGTCCCCACCTCGAGCTCGGACAGCGGGGTGACCGCGGTGCGGTCGTGGATCCGCCGCGGGTACAGGCGCAGGAGATCGAGGACCGAGTGCACGTCCATCGCGGCCAGGCGCTCGATGGTGCGCCCCCGGATGCCCGCGACCTCGCCGAGCGGGGTGCGTGCGAGCTCGCGCAGCGTGTGCGGGGCCGTTCCAGGACGGCGCCCGCATCGGTGCACCGGTGATCCGCC
>JBJTQX010000009.1:0-18514 GCA_046075855.1 Actinomycetes bacterium | reverse complement strand
CATCCGGCCGAAGTCCTTCGCCGCCGAGCCCGGTGGCGCGACCACCGCGTCGGTGGCCCAGGTCGGCGCGGTCGACGCGGGACGGGGCGGTGAGGCCAAGGTGCTCGAGCGTCACGTCGAGGAGCGCGAGGGTCCGAAGCTCGAGGAGGCGGCGGTCGTCGTCTCCGGTGGACGCGGCATCGGCGAGGAGGCCAACTACGGCCCGCTCGTCGACACCCTCGCCAACCTGCTCAACGGGGCCTCGGGTGCATCCCGGGCCATCGTCGACGCGGGCTGGGTGCCCTACTCGAAGCAGGTCGGCCAGACCGGCAAGACCGTGAAGCCGAAGGTCTACATCGCGCTCGGCATCTCGGGGGCGACCCAGCACATGGTCGGCATGAAGGGCTCCGACAACATCATCGCCATCAACAAGGACGCGGAGGCCCCGATCTTCTCGGTCGCGGACCTCGGCATCGTCGGCGACGTCACCAAGGTCGTGCCCGCGCTCATCGAGGCGATCAAGGCCAAGGGCTGACCCGGCGCGCCGCGCGGTGCGGCACAGCACGTGGGTTCCGGGGCGGTCCGCTGGGACCGCCCCGATCCGCGTGCGGACCGCCTGCGTAGGATCCGCGCCCGTGACCCGGACCGAGCTCGTCGACCCGTCTGCGCTCGGTGCGTGGCTCGACGACCTGGGCCTGCCGGGCGCGGGCGCGCCCGAGGTCGAACGCATCACCACGGGCCACTCGAACGAGGTGTTCGCGGTGCGGCGCGGTGGGGCCGAGTGGGTGCTGCGGCGGCCGCCGCGCACGCCACTCTCGCCGACCGCGCACGACAGGGCCCGGGAGTCCCGCCTCATCACCGCGCTCACGGCCCTCGGTGCACCGGTGCCGCTGCCCCGGGTCGTGGCCTTCGACGCGGATCGGCTCGGCGTCCCGGCGTACCTCATGGATCGGCTCGACGGCCTCGTCGTGCGCGAGGCGATGCCCGCGGCGTTCGTCGGTGACCCCGATGCGCCCCGGGTCATCTCGGAGTCGCTCATCGACCTCCTCGTCGCCATCCATGCGGTCGACTGGCGCGCCGCGGGCCTCGGGGGCTTCGGCCGTCCCGCGGGGTACCTCGAACGGCAGGTGCCGCGCTGGACCGGCCAGCTCGAGCGCTACCGGACCCGGCCGCTGCCGGAGGTCGACGAGGCCGCGGCCTGGCTCGCCGCGCACACACCACCGATGCAGGCGCCGACGATCATCCACGGCGACTACAAGCCCGACAACGTCATGTTCGCCCCCTCGCTCCCGGTCCGCCCCCTCGCGGTGCTCGACTGGGAGCAGGCGACCATCGGCGACCCGCTCGTCGACCTCGGCTGGATGCTCGGGCTCTGGCTCGATCCGGGTGAGTCCTCGGTGTTCGCCGGGGCGAATGCGGCCCTGCTCGATCAGGGCCCGGTGCCGACCCGGGCCGAGCTCGCGGCCCGGTACGCCGCGGCATCGGGCCGCGACCTCGAGCACCTCGGCTTCCACTGTGTGCTCGGCCTCTTCAAGCTGGCGTGTGTGATGGAGGGCTCGTACGCCCGCTTCGCCGCCGGTACGAGTGACGATCCGCTGTTCGCGTTCCTCGCCGACGGCGTGCCGGCGCTCGCGCGTCGGGCCCTGACCTTCGCCGACTGAGGGGTGCGCGGTTCAGTCGCGCAGGTCGAAGGTGACGGGTGCGTGGTCGGACGGCTTCTCGCCCTTGCGCGCGTCGCGGTCGACCCGGGCGGCGGTCAGCCGCTCGGCCACCGGCCCGGTGACGTAGGCCAGGTCGATGCGCATCCCGCGACCCTGGTGGAAGTCGCCGTTGCGGAAGTCCCAGAAGGAGAACCCGTTCGCCTCGGTGTCGACCGCCCGGAACGCATCGGTGAGGCCCCACGCGCGCAAGCGGGCGAGCGCGTCCCGCTCGGGCGCGGTGACGTGGGTGGAGAGGTTGAAGGCGGCGATGTCCCAGACGTCGCGGTCCTCGGGCGCGACGTTGAAGTCGCCGGTCAGCACGAGCGGTTCGTCCGGGGAGTGGTTGGCCTCGAGGTACTCGGCGAGGCGCTCGAACCAGACGAGCTTGCGGTCGTAGAACTCGCTCGGCACCTCGCGCCCGTTGGGCACGTAGACGTCGATGAACCGGATGCCGCCGCAGACCGCGCTCACGAGGCGGGCGTCGCCCTCGTACGGATCCTCGAGCCCGCCGAACCCGCTCGTCGGATCGGACAGCCCGACCCGCGAGAGGATGGCGACCCCGTTCCAGCGACCCTGCCCGTGGTGCACCGACTCGTAGCCGAGCTCGGCGAGGGCGTCCGCGGGGAACGCCTCGGGGGTCATCTTCGTCTCCTGCACGCAGAGCACGTCGCAGTCGGCCGCCGCGAGCCAGCCCTCGACCCGGGGCATGCGGGCCTTGAGGGAGGCGACGTTCCAGGTCGTGAAGCGCATGGGCGGCGACCCTACCGGTCAGCCCGCCGACCCGGAGTAGCCGGGGTTCGACACTGCGAGCTTCGTCCGCACCGTCTCGCGCAGCGCGGTGGTGGTGGCCGCGTCGAGGTCGGCGCCCGCGCGGATCCGGGCCGCGAGGTCGGCGACGAGCGTGCGCAGGGGTGCGTCGTGGCCGAGGAGGTCGGCGAGGCGCCGCCGCACGACCGCGGCCGCGTCGGGGCCGATGGTGAGCTCGCGCTCGACCATGCCGAGCACGTTGGCCGCGACACGGGCGTGGAACGACACCCGGCCCTCGGTCGCCGGCATGACGTCGCGCTCGAGGTACTCGCGCACGGCGGTGACGAGGTCGGCGGCCGACGGGGTGTCGTGGGGTGCCTCCACGCTCGCCACGGTGATCGACCAGGACGGATCCGCGCCCGGGTCCGGTCCGAGGATGAGGTCGAGCAGGTCCCACTCGGTCTCGGCCACCCGGCGGCCGAGCGCCGCGTTCTCGACCGAGCGCACGAGGCCGTGCTCGTGGGCCGCGCACTGCATCTGGCAGATGACGCCCCACTTCAGCGTGCCGAAGACCTCCCAGTAGCGGACGTGCTCCGGGTCGACCGGCGCGCCGCCTGCGGCGACGTACGCGGCGATGAGGTCGGGGAGGTCGCCGAAGCCGCCGACCCGCCGGTCGTCGACCCCGAAGCGCCACGACCGCACGCAGACCCACCCGAGGTCCTCGACCGGATCGCCGAGGTGCGAGAGCTCCCAGTCGAGGATCGAACGGACGCCCTCGGGCCCGACGACGAGGTTGCCGTTGCGGAAGTCGCCGTGCACGAGGCGCGGCCCGTCGGCAGGCATCGGGGGCGCGTGCTCGGTGAGCCAGCGCAGCGCGAGTTCGAAGACCGGGTGCGGCGCGCCGAACCCGTCGATGAGCGCGCGGTACTGGGCCACCTGCTCGTGCGGTCCGAGCAGGTCGAGGTCGGGCAGCGATCCGACGGGGGTCGCGTGGATCCGGGCGAGCGCCCCCCCGCACTGCGCGGTAAGCCGGGTGCGGGCCTCCGCGTACGCGTCGTCGCGCAGGATGCGGCGGGCGATGGTCTCGCCGTCGATGCGGTCCATGACGAACCCGGCGCCGAGGTCGTCGCCCGGCTCGAGCAGGAACCGGACGGTCGGCACGGCGACGCCGGCTGCGGCGACGGCGCGCAGCAGGTCGAACTCGGCCTTGCGATCCACCTGCCCGACGTGGGCTCCCGGGTCGCGCCGCAGGACGAGCGCGTGGCGCGCACCGTCGGATGCGACCGCGTCGAAGGACCAGGTCTCACGGGACGCACCGCCCGAGAGCCGGCGCATCCCCTCGACCCCGACCGCTGTGCCGAGGCCGCGGGTCGCGGCCCGGGCGAGCGTCTCGACCTCGATGGTGTGGCGGCGGCTCACGCGTCGGCGCCCACCGGGCGGCCGTCGACGATCTGGTCGAGGTACTCGGAGAGGCCGTAGCCGGTGCGGCCGTTCCACTCCCAGCGGGTCATGCCCTCGCTGATGCGGGTGACGAGCTGCTCGCCGTCCGGTGTCGTGCGGCGGTTGCGCAACGGCACCATCGACATGACCTCGCCGGTGATGGTGTGCTCCTTGCCGCCGGCCCGGACCCGGGCGGTGATGCGCTGGTGGTAGGTGTCGTCGCCGGTCCACTCGGTGTCGACCTCGCAGTGGTCGACGTGCGTGTACGCGCCGTCCTCGAACACGACGCCGCCCATGCGCACCTTGCCGTCCTGGGAGACGATGCGCGAGACCATGAAGCCCGCGTCGTCGCCGAAGTTCATGGTGAGCCAGCGGTAGTACCAGGGCGCCTGCCAGTAGCGTGGGCCCCACGAGTGGTCGCGCAGGCCGTAGCCGTCGATCGCCCACTCCTCGTCGCCCACCCGGATCGAGCCGCGAGCGCCAACGTGCTGCTCGTAGTGGCCGCGGGCGAAGCCGCCCGAGAGGTCCTCGGTGAGCGGGGAGCCGTCGTCGTTCACCGGCTCGCCGCCCATCATCGGGGACACGCCGTAGTAGTCGAGGTGCGCCTCGACCTCGGTCCACGGGCTCTCGGTGAAGGCCCGGCGCGGGTTGGCCATGACGAGCGGGTCGTCGAGGATGACTGCGCGCCCGGAGTAGGTGACGCGCAGCGCCACGAACGGTTCGATCACCTCGAAGCGCATGCCGCCCGCGTCGAACGCGTCGTTGTGCTCGATGCGCGGCCGGTCGAACATGAAGGCGACGCGCCCGTCGGGCAGGTAGAGACAGGTCGTCATCTCCGCGTAGCCCTCGTTGGCTCGGTTGCCGAGCCGGAAGAACCCGCCCAGCCCGACCTCGGGGTCGTACACGTTGAAGTACATGCTCTCGTTGAAGTTCGAGGCCTCCTCGAGGGAGTGCAGGTACTCGTCGGCGGGGTCCAGTCGGATGCGCATGGGGCGCATCCTCACGCCTGCTTGACGGCGCTCGCAAGCGGGTGGTGGGCTGCCGGCCCATGGCTTCCGAACCCGTCCTCATCGCCTCCGGTCTCGGCTTCCCCGAGGGCCCCGTCTGGATGCCCGACGGCACGCTGCTGTGCGTCGAGCTCAAGGAGCGCCGGGTCGACCGGATCCACCCCGACGGCCGCATCGAGGTGATCGCCGAGCCCGGGGGCAGCCCGAACGGCCTCGCCATCGGACCCGACGGGGCCGGCTACGTGTGCAACAGCGGGGGCTGGGGCTTCCACGAGATCATGGGCGTCACCGTCACCGAGATGCTCCAGCCCGACGACTACTCGGGCGGTCGCATCGAGCGGGTCGACCTCGACACCGGCGAGGTCACGGTGCTCTACACCGAGTGCGACGGCAACCCGCTCATGGGTCCGAACGACCTCGTCTTCGACACGACCGGCAACCTGTGGTTCACCGACCACGGCAAGATCCGGGCCCGCGAGCGCGACCACGGCGGGGTGTACTACGCGACGCCCGACGGTTCGTCGATCACCGAGGTGATCTACCCGCTCGAGTCGCCGAACGGCATCGGCCTCTCGCCCGACGGGACCGTGCTCTACGTGGCCGAGACGCACACCGGCCGGGTCATCGAGTGGCCGGTGGAGGGCCCGGGCGTCGTGGGTCGACCCGGGCTCATCGGCCACCGCGGCAACGTGCTCGCCGGCCTGCCCGGCATGCAGCTGCTCGACTCCCTCGCGGTCGACTCCGAGGGGTACGTGGTGGTCGGCACCCTCGTGAACGGCGGCCTCACCGTGATCGCCCCCGACGGTTCGAGCGTCGAGCACGTGCCGCTGCCCGACCTGCTCGTCACGAACGTCTGCTTCGGGGGCGACGACCTGCGCACGGCCTACGTGACCTGCTCGGGCACGGGCACGATCCACGCGATCGAGTGGCCGCGCCCGGGTCTGCGCCGCAACTTCTGACCGGCATCGGACGCAGGCCTAGGGTGCTGCCACCCGGGGCGGCCGCCCCGTCGAGTGCGTGAGGAGCCGTGACGTGTCGGGACCGCTGAGTGGAGTGCGCATCGTCGAGCTCGCAGGCATCGGGCCGGGCCCGTTCGCCGCGATGATGCTCGCGGACATGGGGGCCGACGTCATCCGCGTCGAACGCGCCCAGTCGGTGCGGGACGAGATCCCCGACCACCCGCCGTTCGACCTCCTGAACCGGGGCCGTCGCTCCATCGGCGTCGACCTCAAGCACCCGGACGGCATCGAGACGGTCATGCGCCTCGTCGAGCAGGCCGACGCCCTCGTCGAGGGGTTCCGGCCCGGGGTCACCGAGCGCCTCGGCCTCGGCCCCGAGGACTGCAGGGTCCGCAACCCGCGCCTCGTCTACGGGCGGATGACCGGCTGGGGCCAGGAGGGTCCGTACGCCCAGGCCGCGGGCCACGACATCAACTACATCGCGCTCGGCGGTGCGCTCGCGCACCTCGGTCGCCTCGGCGACAAGCCCACGCCGCCGATCAACCTCGTGGGCGACTTCGGTGGCGGCGGCATGCTCATGGCGTTCGGCGTCGCGTGCGCGCTGCTCGAGGCGACGCGCAGCGGCCAGGGTCAGGTCGTGGACGCGGCGATGGTCGACGGCACGGCCACGCTCATGGCGATGTTCCACGCGTGGCCGGGCTGGGGCGAGCGGGGCACGAACCTCCTCGACACCGGCGCCCCCTTCTACGACACCTACGAGTGCGCGGACGGCCGGTACATCTCGCTCGGCTCGCTCGAGCCGCAGTTCTACGCGGAGCTGGTGGCGCGCCTCGGTCTCGCCGACGAGTTCGACCTGTCGCGGCAGATGGACCCGAGCACCTACGACATGCAGCGCGAACGCCTCACCGCGCTGTTCCTCACCCGCACACGCGACGAGTGGAACGAGGTCCTCGAGTACTCGGACGCCTGCTACGCGCCGGTGCTCACGATGCAGGAGGCCGCCGAGCACCCGCACAACGTGGCGCGCGGCACCTTCGTCGAGGAGTTCGGGGTGCGCCAGCCCGCGCCGGCCCCGCGGTTCAGCCGTACCCCCGGTGCGATCCAGGGCGCACCGGCCTGGCCGGGCCGACACACCGATGCCGCGCTCGCCGACTGGGGGTTCAGCGGCACCGAGCTCGAGGCGCTGCGCCGCGCCGGCGCCATCCGCTGACCGGGTCGGTCAGGCCTGCGCCGCGGCGACGGCCCGGGCGCGGGCGATCATCTCGGCCCGGGTGAGCGAGGTCGCGGGCACCGGCGCAGGGGAGGCCTCGGGCGTCGGGGGCGCCACGCCGAGGTTGGCCGCGCGTCGGGCGAGCTCGATCGCGGCCGCGGCCCGGGCGCGGGCCACGAGGGCGTCGGGGTCCACCGGTGGCCGGGCGAGCACCTCGCGGGCCGCCGCCCCGCGGGCGCGCACGACGAGGTCCTCGCGGTCCGGTCCGTTCACTTCGGGGCTCGGGCGTGCGGCGGCGCGCTCGGCGGCGACGGCCCGGGCGCGGGCGATCTTCTCGGCCCGGGTGGCGGGTCCCGTCGCGGCCGGCGCCGGCGCGGACGTCGCCGGTGCGGGGGTCGGCACGGGCTGGGCCGCCGGGGTGCGGGCGGGCCGCGGGCTGAGCACCCGTCCGATCGTGAGGGCGGAGATGAGCACGGTCGTGCCGATCACCGTGTAGGCGAAGGCCGGGGAGTACGCGTCGGTACCCGCGGTGATGAAGTGCGCGGTGGCGACCGCCCAGAGCGGGTACGAGAGGAAGTGCAGCGCGCGCCAGACCTTCATCGGGAGGCGGCGACGTGCGAGCGAGGTGCCCTGCACGGCGAGGAGCAGGTAGAGGCCGACGATGCCCCAGGCCACCGGTCCCGGCTTCCACCCGGTGTGCATCGGGATGAGCACGTCACCCACCGAGAAGCGCGCGTAGCCGTCGAGCATGAGCGAGCCGATGTGCACGCCGACGAGCGTGGACGCGAGCACCGCGAAGTGCCGGTGGATGTCGAGCATCCATGCGGGCTTCGGCAGTCGCCCGAGGAAGCGCGTCGTGAGCGCGAGACCCCAGAGCACCGAGAGCGACAGGGTCGCCCACGCGACGATGCCCGTCGCGCGCGAGAGCCACCAGAACGTGCGGGGGTCGATCACGTCAGGACGCCCGCGTCGTGGTGGTCGGCGGGACGGTGGTCGGCGTCGGGGCCGGTGCCGGGGCCGGCGCGGGGGCCGGCGCAGGGGCCGGGGCGACGGTGGGGGTCGGGGCGGGGGCTGGGGCGCTCGTGACCGCGCGCGGGGCGCTCGGGGTGACCGTTGCGGTCGTCGCCGCGACCGGCAGGGCGGCGACCGCGGCGGCGGGAGCCGGGACCACCGGCGCGGGGGCCGGGGTCGGCGCCGGTCCGGTGGCACTGACCGGGGCCGCGCCGGTCGCGCCCGTCGGGGCCGCTCCGGTGGTGCTCGCCGCCGGAGGTGCCTCCGAGGCGATCACCGCGATGAGGCCGAACACCGAGGCGGCGGTCAGACCGTTGACGAGGATGCGGGTCGTGGCGGCGGCGTGGGGGCGACGGGGCACGGGGGCGCTCCTGCTCGGGGTTCGGACCCCCCGAGTGTCGGCGCGACGGAGAGAGGATCTGGAGCGGATTCCCGCAAAGATTCGGCCAAGATCAGCCGTCGTCGCCGGGCGACATCGCCCGGAGTGTCCCGATCCGCGCCCCGAGGGCGGTCCGATCGGGCGCCGTGACGGTGATGTGGGCGACCTTGCGGCCACGGCGGGGTGCCTTGCCGTAGTCGTGGAGCACGGCCCCCTCCACCCCGGCCACGACGGCCGGATCGGGGGCCCGTCCGATGCAGTTCACCATCGCGGCCGCAGCCGTCGGCGCGGTGGGGCCGAGCGGGAGCCCGCAGACCGCGCGTACGTGGTTCTCGAACTGGCTGGTGGCCGCGCCCTCGATGGTCCAGTGCCCCGAGTTGTGGACCCGGGGCGCGAACTCGTTGGCGATCAGGGCGTCGCCGACCACGAAGAGCTCGAGGGTGATGACGCCGACGTGGCCGAGGTCGTCGGCGAGCCGGGTCACGTGCTCGACCGCCCGGGCCTCGAGCGTCCGGTCGTCGCCCGCAGCCACCGAGAGCCGGAGGATGCCGTCCCGGTGCTCGTTCGTCACGAGGGGCCAGGCGAGCACCTCGCCGTCATGGCTGCGCACCGCGACCACCGAGACCTCGCGGTCGAAGGGCACGAGCGCCTCGAGGATGAGCGGACCCGCCCCGGCCAGCGCCTCGAGCGCAGGGCTGAGATCGGCCTCGGTCCGCAGCACGACCTGCCCCTTGCCGTCGTACCCGCCGCGCCGCGTCTTGAGCACCGCGGGCAGTCCGATCACGGCGACGGCGGCTGCGAGGCCGGCCGCGTCGTCCACCGCACGGTGCGCGGCACAGGGGATGCCGACGGTCTCGAGCCGGGTCTTCTCGACGAGTCGATCCTGGGACACGGCCAACGGCGTGACCCCCGGGTCGACCTGGTGGCCGGCGGCGAGCAGAGCCTCGATGGTCGATGCGGGCACGCCCTCCCACTCGTAGGTCACGACGTCGGCGCCCGCCGCGAAGCGCAGCACCGCGTCGTGGTCGTCGAGCGCGGCCACGGTGAGGGGACCGACCCGCCCGGCCGGCGCCTCGGAGCTCGGGTCGAGGAACCGCGTGGCGATGCCGAGGCGGCCTGCGGCGAGCCCGAGCATCCAGCCGAGCTGCCCGCCGCCGAGGACGGCGAGCTCGGTCACGGCAGGATCGGCTCGTAGGTCGTGCGCGGGTCGAACCCGCCGACGAGCACCGCGGGACGGGCGAGGAGTCGCCCTCGGGCCGTGCGGTACTCGGCCACTGCCCGCGTGTTCGCGGTGACGAGCGGGGCCGGTGGCGCGGCGCTGTCGTACGCGTCGTAGGCGGTGCGCAACGTCGCCTCCGCACTCCGGTACCGGTCGCTGGCCGCCACCATCGCCCTCGTGCGGGCCACCGAGCCCTCGAGCGCGTTCGCCGCGTCGGTGACGCGGTCGACGTCGGTGCCGCGTTGCGCGGCCCGCCACGCGGTGAGGTCGCCGGTGAGCGCCCGGGTCGGCCCGCGGTCGGTCGCGCCGGCGGACGTGAGCGCGTCGACGATGGCCGGAACCGTCGCGTAGCGCTGGTCGAGTTCGGGTCGGAGCGCACCGAACGCCGCGTCGGCGGCATCGCGGCGGTCCACGAGCCGCGGCCGTTGGGTCACGACACCGAGCGCGAGCAGGCTCAGTACGGCGATGACGACGATGAGGAGGACGGATCGGCGGCGCGGCATGGGCGTCGCTGACCGTACCCGCCGTCGCCCGCGGGCAGGTGACACGTCGGCGGGCGCCCGCTACGGTCCGCCCATGCGACGGACCCCGGCGTGGGCCGCCGTCACGGCGGTGCTCGTCGGCCTCGCGGCCGTCCTCGGCGGGGCCCGGCTCCTCGGCTTCGAGCGGCCGGCGCCCCCGGTGACCGTGGTGCGGGTCGTCGACGGCGACACGGTCGAGGTGGGGGGTCCGGCGGGCAGGGAACGGGTGCGCCTCCTCGGGGTGAACACGCCCGAGACCCACCACCCCGACCGGCCGGTGGAGTGCTTCGGCCCGGAGGCCGAGGCGTTCACCCGGCGGGCGCTCACCGGGCGGCGCGTGACGCTCGAGGACGACGTCGAGACGCACGACCGCTACGGCCGACGCCTGGCCTACGTGCTCGTGGACGGTCGGCGGTTCAACGACCGGCTGCTGCGGCTCGGCTACGCGCGCCTGCTCATCGTCCCACCGAACGGCAGCCACCGGCGCGAGATGCTGCGCGTCGAGATGGACGCGCGTCGCGCCGGTCGCGGCCTGTGGGCCCGCTGCGGGTGATGTGTGGGTGAGGCTCAGGCCATCGAAGCGACGAGGTCATCGAGCACTCGGTCGGAGAGCTCGGGGTGGATGCACACGGCGCGGGCCACGACCTCGCCGTGCCAGCGGGAGGGGAGCACGAAGGCCCGCTGCTCCTCGAGCAGGCGGCGGCTCCACGCCCGGTAGTCGTCCGGCTCCCACCCGGGCCGACGCCAGAGCACGATGCCGAGGCTCGGGGTGCGCACGAGTTCGGTGTGCGGTGCGGCCTCCACGCGGCTCGCGAGGGCCTCGGCCCGCTCGGTCGAACGCCCGATCGCCGCCGCGTACGCGTCGGTGCCGTGGACCGCGAGGCTGAACCAGAAGGGCAACCCGCGGGCGCGGCGGGTGAGGTGGTACGCGAGGTCGGCCGGGTTCCAGTCGTCGGTGTCGTGGATCGCGTCGAGGTACGAGGCGTGCTGCGCGTGCACGCCGCGGGCCAGGTCGGGTTCGGCGTACACGAGCGCCGCGCAGTCGAAGGGCGCGAACAACCACTTGTGGGGGTCGACCGTGAACGAGTCGGCCCGTTCGATGCCGGCGAAGAACGCTCGGTGCCCCGGCGAGGCGAGTGCGGCGAGGCCGTAGGCCCCGTCGACGTGGAACCAGAGGTCCCGGGTGCGGGCGACCTCGCCGACCCCCTCGAGATCGTCGATGATGCCCGCGTTCGTGGTGCCGGCCGTCGCGACCACCGCGACGACGGTCTCGGGCTCGGGGTCGTCACGCAGGGTCGAGGCGAGCGCGTCGCCGGTGAGCCGGTCCGTCGCGTCGGAGGGCACGACGAGCGCGTCGCAGCCGATGATGCGCAGGGTCGAGGCGACGGAGGAGTGGGCCTGCTCGCCGACCGCGACGCGCAGGCGCGCCCCGGGGCGGCCGAGGCGGGCGGCGCCGATCTCGCGGGCCACGACGAGCGCCGAGAGGTTGCCGGCCGAACCGCCTGAGACGAACACGCCGCCCGCCCGCGGCCCGAACCCGGCGAGGTCGGCTAGCCACCGCAGCGCCTGGTTCTCGGCGTGCACCGCGCCGGCGCCCTCGAGCCAGGACGAACCGCAGATGCCCGAGGACGACACCACCACGTCGAAGAGCTGCGCGGCCTTGGTCGGCGCGGCGGGGATGAACGCGAGGTACCGCTCGGAGTCGTTGGAGAGGCAGGCCGGCGCGAGCACGTCGCGGAAGACCGCCATCGCCGCGTCCGCGCCCAGGCCCGCCGGGGTGATCGTCTCGCCGGTCGCGGCCTGCAGCGCCTCGGGGGTGGTCGGACCGTCGAGCGGGACGGGGTCGAGGCGCAGCCGCTCAGCCGCGTAGTCGAAGCAGAGTTCGGCGATGCGTTCGGTGGTGGCGTCGAAGCGGTGCATGGCCCGACGTTAGGCCCGCGGGCCCGCGGTCGGGCGGGGGTTCAGGCGCGGTGCTCAGCGACGAGGTCGAGTACCGCCTCGCCGTACCGCTCGGCCTTGGTCGGTCCGATGCCGGGCACGTCGAGGAGCGCCTCGCGGCTCGCCGGACGGTGGGTGGCGATGGCGGCGAGCGTGCGGTTGTCGAACACGGTGTAGGCGGGCATCGCCGCGGCCTTCGAGAGGATGCGTCGCCACTCGACGAGCGCCTCGTAGAGCGGGCGGTCGTCGGGGGCCAGGTCGCCGGCGTCGATGCGTCGCAGCACCGCGCGCGCGGCCTGGGCGCCGCGCCGGTTCACGTCGCCGCCCGTCACGTCCTCGAGCGAGCGACCGGTGGCCGCGGACTCCACGAGGTCGAGCAGCGGGCTGCGCGTGCGGCGCGCCGTGCGGGCCCCGAAGGTTCGGGCGGCCGCGTGGCTGCAGTGCAGCCAGCGCCGGGCGCGGCTCAGCGCGACGTAGAGCAGTCGGCTCTCCTCGGCGAGCTCGGCCGGCCGACCTTCGGCGTGCGAGATGGGCACGAGCCCCTTCTCGAGCCCGGTGACCCACACCGTCTCCCACTCGAGGCCCTTGGCCGCGTGGAAGGTGAGGAGCTCGATCGCGTCGCCGCCAGTCACGTCGTCGTGGCCGAGCGCGGTCGAGAGGTAGCCGACGAACCCGTCGAGGGTGCCGATGCCGCCCTCGGCGGCGAGGTACTCGCGCCCGAGTGAGGCCAGGGCCTCGGCGTGCTCACGCACCTCCTCGACCGCCTCGGCCGCGTCGGCCTGCAGGTCGATGAGGTGCTCGGCGAACGCACGCGTCGGTTGGGCTGTGGCGGCCGAACGCATCCCGGCGATGAGGTCGCGCACCTCGGGCCGGTCGAGGAAGGCCGCCGCCCCGCGCACGCGGTGCGGCACGCCACTCGCGGTGCAGGCCTCCTCGAACGCGAGGGACTGCGCGTTGGTCCGGTACAGCACGGCCATCGACCGCCAGGGCCGCTCGCCCGACTGGGCGCGGCGTGCTGCGGCGATGACCGCGCGGGCCTCGGCCCGCTCGTCCTCGTACTCGGTGACGGTCGGGGCCGGTCCGTCGGGTCGAGGGGTCGCGATGGGGAGGCGGGCTCGGTTCGCGGGCAACACGGCCCGGCTCGTGGCCACGACCTGCGGGGTGGATCGGTAGTTGAATCCGAGCCGCACCGTGGTCGCGCCGGGGAAGAGTTCCTCGAACGACTCGAGGTAGCGCGGTTCAGCACCCGCGAACCCGTAGATGGCTTGGTCGGGATCACCGACGACGCAGAGGTCGACGTCGGTGCCCGGGGCATCGCGGTCGAGGCCGAGCCAGCCGCGCAGCAGCCGGAACTGCGACCGGTTCGTGTCCTGGAACTCGTCCACGAACAGGTGGCGGAAGCGCCAGCGCTGGGCGGCAGCGAACTCCCGGTCGCGCTCGATGGCCGTGGCGCAGTCGAGGAGGAGGTCGTCGAAGTCGACGAGCTCGCGCCGGCGCTTCTCCGCCTCGTACCGCTCGTAGAGGGTCGCGATGCGTTCGACCTGGGTCACCTCGCGGCCGCTGGCTGCGACGGCCTCGAGGTACCGGGGCGGTGCGATGAGACGCGCCTTGGCCCACTCGATCTCGGCCGCGACGTCGACGACCCGCAGCGCGCCCGCGCCATCCCGGCGGCCGAGGAGCGGGGCGAGGATCCGGGCCTTCGAGCCGAGCACGGTCGGCATGGCGGTGCCGCGATCGGCGTGGTGCCGGCGCAGCTGGGCGAGGGCCATGGAGTGGAAGGTGCCGGCGGCGACCCCCTCGGCGACCCCGAGGCGGGCGAGCCGCTCCCGAAGTTCGCCCGCTGCCTTGCGCGTGAAGGTGAGGGCGAGGACCCGGCCCGGCGCGATGGCGCCGGTCACCGACTGCCAGGCGATGCGGTGGGTGAGCACCCGGGTCTTGCCCGATCCGGCGCCCGCGTGGATGGCCAGCGGCCGTGCGTCCGCGGTGACCGCCTCGCGCTGCGAGGGATCGAGCCCCTCGAGGAGTGCGTCGGCATCCATGCGGGCGAGGTTACCGATGGGCTGCGACGCGGGCGCCGGTGGGGTGCCGTGTCGCGTGCAGACGCGGAAAGGGCCCCGAGTAGCCTCCGCCGCTCACGCGACGCCGGTCTCCTCGGGGCCCTCCCACCGCCGTCGCCCGCACCGGTCTCGACGCCTCCGGGCCGTCCGCCGGGTGTCGCCACCCGTGGTCGTCCCCTCGGCTCCACCGGTGCGGCGAGTGGGTTCTCACCGACCCCCGAAGGCATCGGTCGCCGCCCACTCCGACTGCGGAGTCCCGCCCGATCTCGGTCCCCGCTGCCGTGGCGCCCGGGTCGCCCCGTTCGCCGCCGACTGCGGATCACCCCTCGATCCGACGAGCAGAGGGGACTCTACGGATGCACCCGCGAACGGTCAAGCGATTTCTCGCGCGCGGTCCGAGGTGTGCGCGCTGATCGCGCGATGCGCGCGCGGTGGCCGTCACGCGCGGGGCTGGTGTGGCTAACGTCATCGGCCGTGGCACGCGGTGCGAAGTGGCGGAACTGGGGTCGGAACCAGCAGTGCGATCCGGTGGCGATCGAGTCGCCGTCGAGCCTGCTCGAGCTTCGCGAGATCATCGGGTCGGCCGCCCGGTCGGGCCAGCGCGTGCGGGTCGCGGCCACCGGCCACTCGTTCTCGGACATCGTCTGCACGGACAGCCGCATGCTGCGGCTCGAGGCGCTCGACCGGGTGCTCGAGGTCGACCAGGAGCGGCTCACCGCGACGGTCGAGGCCGGCATCCACCTGTACACGCTCAACGATGAGCTGGCGCGCCGAGGGCTGGCGCTGTCGAACCTCGGCGACATCGACCGCCAGACCCTCGCGGGTGCTCTCTCCACCGGGACGCACGGCACGAGCACCCGCTACGGGCCCATCGCGGCCGCGGTGATCGGGCTCGAACTCGTGACGGCCGACGGCGAGGTCGTGCACTGCTCGGCCACCGAGGAGCCCGAGCTCTTCGCGTGCGCCCGCGTCGGCCTCGGGGCGCTCGGGGTCATCACGAAGGTCACCCTGCAGTGCGAGCCGGCCTTCCGGCTGCACACGCTCGAGGAGCCGCACGGGTTCGACGAGGCCCTCGCGGCCTGGGAGGAGACGATCGCCGCGAACGAGCACGTCGACTCCTACTGGTTCCCGCACTCCGATGTCATGACCGTCAAGGCCTCGAACCGCACGGACCGGCCGATCCGGGTGAAGTCGCGACGCAAGCAGTGGCGCGACGATGTGCTCATCGGGAACTACGCGTTCGGGGCACTCGCGGCCTACGGGCGGCGTCGGCCCTCGCAGGTCCCGAAGGTGTCCCGGACGGTGGCCAATGGCATGGGTCGGGTGGAGAAGGTCGACGTCTCGTACCGGGTGTTCTGCACGCCGCGACTCATCCGGTTCGTGGAGATGGAGTACGCGCTCCCGCGTGACCGCATGGAGTCCACGCTGCGTCGGATCCGGGAGCTCATCGAGTCGGAGCGGCTGCAGGTCGACTTCCCGATCGAGATCCGCGCGCTACCGGCCGACGACATCCCGATGTCGATGGCGCACGGTCGCGAGACCGCGTTCCTCGCGGTGCACGTCTCGACCGGCACGCCGTTCGACCGCTACTTCCGCGGGGTCGAGGCGATCATGGACGAGGTGGAGGGCCGCCCGCACTGGGGGAAGATGCACTACCAGACCGCGGCGAAGCTCGCCCCGCGCTACGCGGAGTGGGACCGCTTCCAGCATGCGCGAGCGACCTGGGACCCGCAGGGCCGGTTCGCGAACGCCTACACCGACCGGGTCCTCGGCCCGCTCGGCTGAACCCCCCTACACTCCGGGACCATGCCGTACCCCGAGCACCTCATCCACGATGGCGAGGAGGTCGCCCTCGACCTCAACCCGCACTGGTGGTTCTTCTTCCAGCACATCGCGGTGGGGACCGGCATCCTCGGCCTGCTCATCATCTGGGGTTGGCTGGGCAGCGGGTTCCTCCACGACGGGCTCGGCTACGTGCTGTCGATCGGCCTCGTGCTGTGGGCGATCTGGCTGGGCATCCGCTACATGGCCTGGCGCAACACGTACTTCGTGGTGACGAACCGCCGCGTGATCTTCCGGACCGGGTTCGTGTCGAAGCAGGGCGTTGAGATCCCGCTCGACCGCATCACGAACATCGACTTCTACCAAGGGCCGATCGAGCGGGTGATCGGGGCCGGCGACCTCGACATCCAGTCGGCCGGTCGCGACGGTTCGTCCCACTTCGAGGACGTGCGGCACCCCGACGCGGTGCAGCAGGAGATCTACCACCAGATCGAGGGCCGCGAGCAGAGCCGGGCCGACCGCAACGCGTCGGCCATCGCGGACGCGATCGCCGATCGTGGATCGGCCTCGGATGTGCTCGGCGCCGCCACCGGGGACCCGGCCGAGCAGCTGCGACGTCTCGCCGCGCTGCGCGACGAGGGCGTCATCACGCCCGAGGAGTTCGAGGCGAAGAAGGCCGAGTTGCTCGACCGGATGTGAGCTGGGCGCGTCAGTCGACGCGGTGCGCGACCCAGTCGAAGCGAGCGCTCCGATCCTGCCCGTCGCGGGTCGCGGTCCACTGCTCGGCGAGCGCGGTCGGCGTGCTGAAGACGTCGCCGCCCGCAGCGTCGTCGGGTTGGTCGAAGAGGTCGAGCGGTCGGAACCCGTCGCCCCAGGCTCGCGCCGCGAACGCCGGGTCGGCGAGGGTCGCGCGACCGGTTGCGTCGAGCGGACCGAGGTCGTCAGCGAGGAAGCACGGGCCGCCGCAGAGCGCGCCGAGCGTCGCGAGCACGCGGGCCTCGTCGGGGGAGTAGCCGGCCGGATCGGCGCCGTCGGCGCCCCAGGCCATGACGATGTCGGGGTCGCAGTCGAACCACCGCCGGTGCAGCGCCCAGCGGGCCGCGACGTTGCGGGCCTGCGCGACGACGCCGGTCCAACCCGTCCAGCCGCCGGTCGGGTGGCCGAACTCCATGTAGACCCGGGGGGTCGCGGTGTCGTGGCCGATGCGGTTGCCGTGGCAGATGCCGACGGCCGGCAGCAGCGGCATGCCGCAGCCGAGCACGTAGCGGTCGGACCCGAGGCCCTCGACGAACGCGCGCAGGCCGAGCCGGAGCGCCTCGACGCCGGTGATCGACGGATCGTGGCGGCGTCCGGTCTGGCACGCGCCGTACAGGAAGTCGAGCTTGACCATCTCGAAACCCCAGTCGCGCACCCGGGCGCAGAGGCCGCGCAGGAAGTCGAGCACCTCGGGGTGGGTCGCGTCGAGCATCCACCGCCCGTGGCGTTCGCGCAGCGGTTGGTCACCGGCCGGGTCGCCGATGCACCACTCCGGGTGCTCGGTGCCCAGACCCGGGGCGCCCGGTACGACCATGAACGGCGCGAGCCACAGGCCGGCCCGGCACCCCCGCGCCGCGAGGTCGCGCACGACGGTGCCGAGGTCGGAGGGCCAGCGTTCGTTGGACCACCACGCGCCGTAGGTCTGCTGCCAGCCGTCGTCGATCTGCACGAGGTCGAAGCGCGGGTCGGCGACCACCTCGCGCAACGCCGTGGCGTTCGCGAGCACGTGCCCGGGTTCGACGGTGAGTCCGAAGTGGTACCAGGACTCCCACCCGAGGATGGGCGGGCCGTCCCAGCGCCGTGCGCCCATGGCCGCGCCGGTCGCCGCGGCGTCGGCCTCCACGGCTGCGAGCGGGTCGGGCGACGAGGAGAACGCGACCGTCTCGCCGACCACCGTGCGCCCGGCCGCGACGGGCAGGCCGAGCGGATCGGGGGCTGAGGTCGTGTACCCCCAGGATCCGTCGATGGGGGTGAGCGTCGGCGCCCCGGCGGAGTCGACGCGCAGGGTGCCTGCGGCGTGGTCGATGGCGGTCGCGCACCGTTCGCCGGTTCGCGCCGAGACCGTGAGTGCACCGGCCGGACCGACGAGCGCAGTGCGCCACCAGGATCGCGTCGGCTCCTCGGCGCGACGCACGCCCGCGTACGACCAGGAGTCGTACCCCTCCACGAGGGTCGCCGTCGCGTCGAGGTCGAACGGTCCGGTGAGGGTGAAGCGGTCCACCACCTCGTCCACCGAGGGGGTGAGGTCGACGCGTACGGCGAACCCGGTCGGTTCGAGGGTGAGGGTCGCGCCGGGGCCCGAGTCGAGCCCGCCCGCCCGCGCCACCGTGCCGTCGAGGTGCCACGGGCCGGGGACCGCCGCGTCGAAGCCACCCATCGCCACGAGCGCCCGCACCGGACCGATCCGGTGACCGGTCACCGGCCACCCGGCGCTGAACGTGCCGTCCTCGTGGAGTTCGACGACGACGGTCTCCGAGCGCAGTTCGACCATGGGTCTCCGATCAGAGGACGCGGGCGCCGTAGGCGGCG
>JBJTQX010000008.1:0-18382 GCA_046075855.1 Actinomycetes bacterium | reverse complement strand
GATTCGAGCTACCGGGTCTTCAACAACAGCAAGTACCCCTACATCGCCGTCAAGCAGCCGATGGAGGAATTGACCGAGCTGGTCCGGGCCGAGGGAGATGAGCCCTTCATCCTCCATCCGGGAGAGTTCGTGCTCGGCCAGACCCTCGAGAAGGTCACCCTCCCCGATGACCTGGTCGCCCGACTCGAAGGCAAGAGTTCGCTCGGCAGGCTCGGGCTGCTGATCCACTCGACCGCGGGCTTCGTCGACGCCGGCTTCGACGGCCACATCACCCTCGAGTTGTCCAACGTGGCCAACTTGCCGATCACGATCTACCCGTCGATGAAGATCGGACAGGTCAGTTTCATGACGATGACGACGCCGGCCGATCACCCGTATGGCAAGGGCGCACGAGGGTCCAAGTACCAGAACCAGCGCGGCCCCACCCCCAGCCGCTATTTTGAGAACTTCCGCTGACGGACCTGCTCCGTCGCACGACCGACATATCGAAGGGAACCGCAATGGACACGATCATGCTCATCGGGAGGATCCTCCTCTCGCTCATCTTCCTCGCCTCGGGGATCGGCCACCTCACGAAGGCCGACGCCATGACGGGCTACGCCCAGTTCAAGAAGGTCCCGTCGCCCAAGGCGTCGGTCCTCCTCTCGGGCGCGCTCATGCTCCTCGGCGCCGCCGGCGTGATCCTCGGCGTCTGGGCCGACCTCGCCGCGCTCGTGCTCGCGATCCTCTCGATCGTAATCGCGCTGATGATGCACAAGTTCTGGGCCGAGACCGACCCCCAGGCCAAGGCGGCCGAGCAGGCCGGCTTCTTCAAGAACCTGGGCCTCGCGGGCGGCATGCTCGCCGTCTACGCCGTCGCCGCCACCGACCAGTTCGGCTGGGCGCTCGGGAGCACCATCCTCAGCTGATTCCTCGCGCGGCCCGTCGCCGCGGGGTCTACTCCCCGGCGACGGGCTCGCGCAGCGGTGCCGGCTGCGCCGCGAGCGCCTGCTCGCCGCGCTCCAGCGCCTCGACCAGGTGCAGGGCGATGTCGCCCACCTTCACCTGCGACTCGTCGACGCCCGCGCCCTTCACGCCGTCGTCCAGCATGATGTAACAGAACGGGCAGGCGGTCGCCACGCGCGTCGCGCCCGTCGCGAGGGCCTCGCGCGCACGCTCATCGTTGACCTTGGTGCCGACGTCCTCCTCCATCCACATGCGCGCGCCGCCGGCGCCGCAGCACATCCCCTTGGTGCCGTTGCGCGGCATCTCCACGACCTCGATCCCCTTGATCGCGCCCACCACGCGCCGCGGCGCCATGTAGACGTCGTTGTGGCGGCCGAGGTAGCAGGAGTCGTGGTAGGTGATGCGCTCCTCGAGGGTCGCGTTGCTCACGTCGAGCTTGCCCGAGGCGATCAGCTCGTCGAGCAGTTGCGTGTGGTGGACGACCTCCCAGTTGCCACCCAGTTGCGGGTACTCGTTCTTCAGCGTGTTGAAGCAGTGCGGGCACTGGGTGATGATCTTGGTGACCCCCGCGCCGTCGAGCATCTCGATGTTCTGCATCGCGAGCATCTGGAAGATGTACTCGTTACCGGAGCGGCGGGCGCTGTCGCCCGTGCAGAGCTCGGACGGTCCGAGGATCGCGAAGTCGATGTCCGCCTTCTGCAGGAGCTTGGCCAGGGCCCGGCTCGTCTTCTTGTTGCGGTCGTCGAACGACCCGGCGCAGCCCACCCACATGAGGTACTCGTGCGAGGTGCCGGCGGCCGCGCCCGGCTCGATGATCTCGACGCCCTCGAGGTCCTTGGCCCAGTCGCCCCGGTCCCCCTGGTTCATGCCGTAGACGTTGGCCGAGTTCTCCATCGACCGGTACACGTTGCCGAGCGAGGCCGGGAAGTCGGATTCCATGAGCGAGAGGTACCGACGCATGTCGAGGATCTTGTCGAGGATCTCGATGTTCACCGGGCAGATCTCGTCGCAGGCCTTGCAGGTGGTGCACGACCACAGCTCGGCCGAGGTGATGCGTTCGAACACCGAGTTCGCCTCGACGGTGATGCCCGGGGCCACCCCCACCGGCGGCGAGGTGCGCGGCGTTGCGGTGGCGTTCATGACCTCGCCGACCTTCAGCACGATCTCCCGGGGGTCGAGCGGCTTGCCGGTCGCGTGGGCCGGGCAGACGGAGGTGCAACGCCCGCACACCGTGCACGCGTCGGTGTCGAACAGCTGCTTCCACGTGAAGTCCTCGATGGTCACGGCCCCGAACGACTCGAGCTCGGTCTCCATGAGGTTGGGCATCGGCTTCATCGCGCCCTTCGGGCGGTCCTTGTCCCGCCAGAACATGTTCATCGGGCTGGTGATCATGTGCCGCAACATCGTGGTCGGCAGGATCACGAGGAACGCGAAGAACGCGACCACGTGGGCCAGCCAGGCCCAGCGGTGCGCGTCGACGAGGGTCGTCTCGCGCCAGCCGTCGACCAGCCCGGCGATCGACCAGCCCACGAACGACCAGCGCTCGAACGACGGCCGCCCCTCGGCCGCGATCCGGAAGCCCTCGGCGATGAACCCGCTCAGGGCGATGACGAGGAACACCAGCAGGATCACGAGGTGCTCGGGCTTCGTCTTGATGCGGATCCGGTAGGGCTGCTGCACGTAGCGGCGGGCGAGGGCCCACAGGATGCCGCCGAGGAACACGAGGCCGAACAGGTCGGCCGTGAACGCGTAGCCCTCGTAGACCGAACCGTGCAGGAACTTCAGCCCGGTGGGCAGCTGGTGGTCGATCTCGAGCAGCACCGTTGCGGCGAAGAGCACGAGGAAGCCGAAGTAGATCATCGAGTGCATGACGCCGGCGGCCGGGTCGCGCAGCAGGGTGCGCATCCAGACGCCGCGCCGGAAGTCGCGCATGCGGCGGTGAGCGTTCGAGCGCTTGACCCGGCGGTCATCGGGGCCACCCCGCTCGTAGTTGCGGACCCGCAGCGATACGAGCCAAGCCGTGACGAAGAGCATCACCGCGACGGCCAGGTAGAAGGCCACCTGGATGCCGCCGGGCACGTTCACGAAGACCTCGCGGGCCACCTCGGACTCATCGTGCCAGTGGGTGATCTGCGGTGCGATGCCCGACGCGATCGTGCCGATCGCGGCGAGGACACCGACGGCGAGGACGAGTTGGTGCGGCTTGGGCCGGCGCATGGGACCTCCGGGTGGGACGCGCCCCGGTCGGAGCGCGCCGAATCGGGTCAGAACCTACCAACCGGGCCCGAGCGGACCCCGCGCGGCGGCTACTGGATCGTGCGGGCGTCGGCCTCGCGCAGGCGCTCGGCGAGGGCGGCGAGCAGCTTGCGGGCGAACCCGGGCGCGGTGTCCACGAGCCCGGAGAACTCGCGCTGGCCGAGCACGAGCACGTCGAGGTCGGTCTCGGCGGTCACCGTGGCGTTGCGGGGCGAACGCACGAGGAGCGACAGCTCGCCGAACGCGTCGCCGCGTCCCAGGGTGGCGACCCGTCGGCCCCGTCGGGTGACCTTGGCGGTCCCGTCCATGATCACGAAGAACTGGTCCCCGAGGGCACCCTCCTCGACGACGCGGCGACCGGCGGGCACCACGACCTCCTCGCTGAGGCGGGCGATCCGGTTGAGGTCGGAGCGGGAGCAGGCGGAGAAGAGGGGCACCTCGGCGATGCTCTCGACGTACTGGTTCGTGCGCTTGGCCATGGCGGGGAATCTAGGCCCGCCGGGGCGGGGCCCGCAGGGGCCGGGCGGGACCGGTTCGCGCCGGTCCCGGGCGACCGTGGCGGAGGTCACGTCGGCCCCGCTGGAGCCACGGGGCGGTGCGGGAATACGGTGGGACCCAAGAAAGTTGCTAACACACGACTCAACTTCGAGTGCACCACCGTCCGACCGGGACCCCCCGTCCCCAGGAATCGAAAGGCCACCACCATGCCCAAGGCAGTCGGCATCGACCTCGGCACCACGAACTCCGTCGTCTCCGTCCTCGAGGCGGGCGAACCGGTGGTGATCCCGAACTCCGAGGGGGCCCGCACGACCCCGTCGGTCGTGGCCTTCTCGAAGACCGGCGAGATCCTCGTCGGCGAGGTGGCGAAGCGGCAGTCCATCACGAACCCGGACCGCACCATCCGATCGGTGAAGCGCCACATGGGCACCTCGTGGACCATCGACATCGACGGCAAGGCCTACACCGCCCAGGAGATCTCGGCCCGCACGCTCCAGAAGCTCAAGCGCGACGCAGAGGCCTACCTCGGCGACACCGTGACGCAGGCCGTCATCACCGTGCCCGCGTACTTCGACGACGCGCAGCGTCAGGCCACGAAGGAGGCCGGGGAGATCGCGGGCCTCGAGGTGCTGCGCATCATCAACGAGCCGACTGCGGCCGCGCTGGCCTACGGGCTCGACAAGGACAACGACATCACCATCCTCGTCTTCGACCTCGGCGGCGGCACGTTCGACGTGTCGGTGCTCGAGCTCGGCGACGGCGTGTTCGAGGTGAAGTCGACCGCCGGCAACACCCACCTCGGCGGTGACGACTGGGACCAGCGGGTCATCGACTGGATGGTCTCCGAGTTCAAGAACGCGAACGGTGTCGACCTCGGCGCGGACAAGATGGCGGCCCAGCGGCTCAAGGAGGCGGCGGAGAAGGCCAAGATCGAACTCTCCACGCTGCAGGAGACGACGATCAACCTGCCGTTCGTCACCGCCACGAGCGAGGGGCCGCTCCACCTCGAGCTCAGCCTGACCCGGGCGAAGTTCCAGGACATCACCCGGGACCTGCTCGATGCGTGCAAGGGACCGTTCGAGCAGGCCATCCGCGACGCCGGGCTCACGAAGGACCAGATCGACCGGGTCATCCTCGTGGGTGGCTCGACCCGCATGCCCGCGGTGACCGACCTCGTGCGCGAGATCTCCGGCAAGGACGGCGACAAGGGTGTGAACCCGGACGAGGCCGTGGCCGTGGGCGCCGCGGTGCAGGCCGGCGTGCTCAAGGGCGACGTGAAGGACGTCCTCCTGCTCGACGTCACCCCGCTCTCGCTCGGCATCGAGACCAAGGGTCAGATCATGACCAAGCTCATCGAGCGCAACACCACCATCCCGACGAAGCGCTCCGAGACCTTCACCACCGCCGAGGACAACCAGCCCTCCGTGGAGATCAAGGTGCTCCAGGGTGAGTCGGACATGGCCTACCGCAACAAGGTCCTCGGCACCTTCCAGCTCGTCGGCCTGCCGCCGGCCCCGCGCGGCGTGCCGCAGATCGAGGTGACCTTCGACATCGATGCCAACGGCATCGTGCACGTGAGCGCGAAGGACCTCGGCACCGGCAAGGAGCAGCAGATGACCATCACCGGCGGCACCGCGCTCGGCAAGGACGAGATCGACCGGATGATGAAGGACGCCGAGGCCCACGCGGAGGAGGACCGTCAGCGGCGCGAGGAGGCCGAGGTCCGCAACAACGCGGACTCCCTCGTCTTCCAGACGGAGCGGATGCTCGCCGACAACGGTGACAAGGTGGAACCCGCCGAGCGCGAGCGCATCGAGTCGGCCCTCAAGGCGCTCAAGGACGCGCTCGCCGGTCCCGACATCGCAGCGGTCCGCACCGCGCACGAGGCGCTCATCGCCGCGAGCCAGGAGTTCGCGCAGCGGCTGTACGCGGCGACCTCCGCGTCGGGTGGGCCGGCCGGCGGCCAGCAGGCGCCCTCCGACGACGAGGTGGCCGACGCCGAGATCGTGGACGAGGACCCGTCGTGACCGCCGAGGACGGGGCAGCGGGCGAGGCCGCGTCGGTCGAGGAGGAGGCGGTGGCCGACCTCGCAGCGGCCGCCGAGGTGGTCGAGGGGGACCTCGCCACGCTCTCGGCCGAGCGTGACGAGATGCGGGCCACGGCCCAGCGCATCCAGGCGGACTTCGAGAACTTCCGCAAGCGGGCCCAGCGTGACGTCGCCCTCGCGGGCGACGCGGCGCTCGCGCGGTTCGTGGAGCAACTGCTCCCGGTGCTCGACGCGTTCGAAGGCGCGCTCGTCGCGGTGGCCGGTGCGGACGAGCCGGTGCGCAAGGGGGTCGAACTCGCGGTGGCCGAGTTCCTCGCGGTGCTCGGTCGCAATGGCTTCGAGCGCATCGACGCGCTCGGTGCCCCCTTCGATCCCGAGCAGCACGAGGCGGTGCTGCACGAGGAGACCGGCGAGCACGACGGTCCGGTGGTGGTCGAGGTGCTGCGCACCGGGTACCGGACGGAGGAGCGGATCATCCGACCGGCCATGGTGCGGGTCGCGCAGTAGCGATCGGATCGGGCGCGGCGCGCGCGGGGGAGGTGAGTGGTGGCTCCACAGCGGGAGTGGTTCGAGCATGACTACTACGCGGTGCTCGGCGTCGGGAAGACCGCGACCGAGAAGGAGATCACCCGCGCCTACCGGCAGTTGGCCAAGCAGTTCCACCCCGACGCGAACCCGGGTGACACGGCCGCCGAGGAACGGTTCAAGGAGATCTCGGCGGCGTACGCGGTGCTCGGTGACGCGGCGACGCGCACCGAGTACGACCAGGTGCGGGAGATGGCCGCCTCCGGGCGGTACGCAGGCGGACCCGGCGGCTTCGGTGGCGGGTTCGAGGGGTTCGACGGCGCCGACCTCGGCGACCTGTTCGGCGGGCTCTTCGGTGGTGGCCGCGGGTTCGGCGGCGGTGGGCGCCGCGGCCGGTCAGCGCCCCAGCGCGGGAGCGACCTCGAGACGGTGCTGCACCTCGACTTCCTCGACGCGGTGCACGGCGTGACCGCGCCGGTGCGGTTCACCGCCGATGCGGCCTGCTCGGTCTGCCAGGGCAGCGGCGCCGAACCGGGCACGCCGGTCGAGCGGTGCGCGACCTGCGGAGGGTCGGGGCAGGTCGCGGTCAACCAGGGGCCCTTCTCGTTCTCGCAGGTGTGCCCGGCCTGCTCGGGCGCGGGCCAGTCGATCACCACGCCTTGCCACGGGTGTCGGGGTCGGGGCATCGAGGTGCGCTCCCGCGAGGTGAAGGTGCGCATCCCGGCCGGGGTCGACGACGGGCAGCGCATCCGGGTGAAGGGTCGCGGGGCGGCCGGCGGGCGCGGTGGTGAGCCCGGCGACCTCTACGTCGTCGTGCAGGTCAACCCGCACGAGCGCTTCGGGCGGTCGGGTCGCAACCTCACCGTGCGGGTGCCCGTCACCCTCGCCGAGGCCGCGCTCGGCACGGCGGTGCGCGTCCCGACCCTCGGCGAGCCGGTCACCGTGAAGGTGAAGCCGGGGACCCAGGGCGGTACGACCGTGCGCGTGAAGGGGCGCGGGGTGCCGGCGGCCGACGCCCGCCACGAACCGGGCGACCTGCTCGTGACCTTCGACGTCGTGGTGCCCGACCACCTCACCGACGAGCAGCGGGCCGCGCTCGAGGCGTTCGCGGCGGCCACACCCGACGACATCCGAGCCGGACTGGGGGTCTGATCCGATGGAACACGCCGAACTCCACGCGGTCTACGTGATCTCGGTGGCCGCCGAGCTCGCCGGGGTGCACCCGCAGACGTTGCGCATCTACGAGCGCAAGGGCCTCATCAACCCGGCCCGCACCGCGGGTCGCAGCCGGCGCTACTCGGACGCGGACATCGCAGTGCTGCGGCGCATCCAGCAGCTCACCGCCGAGGGTGTGGGTCTGCCCGGGGTGCGGCGCATCCTCGAGCTCGAGGCGCGGGTCGCCGCGCTGCAGGGCGAGGTGGAGCGGGTGCGTGAGGAGGCACGCGTGCTCGTGGACCGCGCGACGCGTCGCAACGATCTGCTGCCGGTGCCGCGACCGCCGATGACCCTGCAGCGTCGGATCTGACGCAGCGTCGGTCGGTCAGGCGCTGACCGACGTGGCCGCGGCCTGCGCCCGGCGGAGTTCGCCGGCGAGGCCGACCATGAGCTGCTCCGCGAGGTCGGGGATCTCGCGCAGCAGGGTGCGGAACATCCGGATACCGAGCACGGCGACCCGCACGTCGGTCGTGGCGACCACCGTGGCGCTGCGCGGCCCACCGTCGAGGATGGCGAGCTCACCGAAGTGGGCGCCCTCGCCCACCGTGGCCACCTCGACCCCACCGCGCCGGATCGCCGCCTCGCCGTCGATGATGACGAAGAGCGCGTCGCCCGCCTCGCCCTCGACGATGAGGTCGGTGCCGGCCGGCAGCTCGGCGGTCTCCATGAACCGGGCGACGGTCGCGCGTTCACGCTGCGAGCAACGGGAGAGCAACGGGACCTGCTCCAGCAGGTCGACGAGTTCCCTGCGACGGCTCATCGGGTTCCCTCCCCACGCGGACGGTGCACGGACGCCGTATCGTAGCGGTCCCGGAACGAATCGGACGCGGGTGGGGGCATGCGACGCTGGGCGAAGTTCGTGGTGCGACGTCGGTGGTGGGTCCTCGGAGCGACGCTGCTGCTGCTCCCGCTGCTCGCCGCGATCGCGGCCGGGACCCCCGCCCGCCTCTCGGTGACCGAGCCGACGCCGAGCGGTGCGGAGTCCACGAACGCGGCCGCGGCCATCGCCGCGGCGTTCCCGCAGGCGGGGCAGTCGGACTTCGTCCTCGTGGTGACGGCGAGGCGGGGTACGGTTGACGCCGAGGCGGTGGCGCGCGAGGGCACGCGGCTCACCGAGCAACTGGCGGCCTCCGACGGGGTGACCTCGGCCAGTTCGTATTGGACGCTCGGGCGCGTTGCGCAACTGCGCAGCCGGAACTCCGGACAGGCGCTCGTCGTGGCCTCGCTCGCGGGCACCGAGCGCGAGCGCATCGAGACGGCCGGCGCGCTCTCGGAGCGCTTCACGGTCGCGACCCCGGCGCTGAGCACCCGGGCCACCGGCAAGGTGGAGGTCACCCGGCAGGTGACCGAGCAGGCCGAGTCCGACCTGCGCAAGACCGAGGCGATCACCGCGCCGATCACCCTCCTCGCGCTCATCGTCGTGTTCGGCAGCATCGTTGCCGCGTTCCTGCCGCTCGCGGTCGCGGTGCTCGCCATCGTCTGCACCCTCGTCGTCCTGTCGATCCTCACCGGCTTCCTCGACGTGACGACCTTCGCCCTCAACCTCACCACGGCCCTCGGTCTCGGACTCGCCGTCGATTACAGCCTGTTCGTGGCATCCCGGTACCGGGAGGAGCTCGAGACCGGCGCGCCCACGGCGGTGGCAATCGGCCGCTCGCTCCAGACCGCGGGTCGCACCGTGGCCTTCAGCGCGATGACCGTGTTGATCTCGATGTCCGCCCTCCTCGTGTTCCCGGTGCCGTACCTGCAGTCCTTCGCGTACGCGGGCATGTCGGTGGTGGCGTTCTCCGCGCTCGCGTCGATCGTGGTGCTCCCGGCGATCCTCGCGGTGCTGGGCCCGCGCATCGACCGGTTTCGGATCATGAGACCCCGGTCCGGCGAGCACGGGCTTGTCTGGAAGCACCAAGCTGAACGGGTCATGCGCCACCCGGTGCCGTACGCGGTCGGCGTGTCGCTGCTCCTCGTGCTACTCGCTGTGCCGTTCCTGTCCCTGCGCAGCGGTCTCCTCGACGACCGGGTCGTGCCGCCGAGCGTGAGCAGCCGGGCCGCGATCGACGACATCCGTCGCAACTTCTCGAGCCGCGAGTCGAGTGCGCTCCCGGTCTCTCTGCCCGACCTCGACGTCGTGACGGACTCGGCTGCGATCGACCGCTACGCGCGCGCGCTCGCCGCCGTTCCCGGTGTGGTCCGGGTCGATGCCGCGACCGGCTACTACCTCGTGACCGCCGACGGCGTGGCTGCGGCACCGCCCACCGATCTCTCGGACCGGTTCCGACCTCGGGCCGGGGCATCGGGGACCTGGCTGTCGGTGGTGCCCGACGTCGAGCCGGTCTCGGCTGAGGGCGAACGGCTCGTGCGTGCGATCCGGGCGGTGCCGGTGGCCGGTCGGGTCGCGGTCGGGGGCGAGTCGGCCGCACTCGTCGACACGAAGGCGGTCGTCGCCCAGCGCCTGCCGTGGGCGCTTGGCATCATCGTGATCGTGACCTTCGTCCTGCTGTTCCTCATGACCGGGAGCCTCCTCGTTCCGCTCAAGGCCCTTGCGCTCAACGTGCTGAGCCTCACCGCGACCTTTGGCGCGATGGTCTGGATCTTCCAGGAGGGCCACCTCAGCGGCGTGCTCGGGTTCACACCGACCGGCACCATCGACGTGTTCACGCCGATCCTCATGTTCTGCATCTCGTTCGGCCTGTCTATGGACTACGAGGTCTTCCTCATCTCCCGTATCAAGGAGGAGTACGACCTCGAGCGGGACAACGAGCACGCGGTGGCGGTGGGCCTGCAGAAGACCGGTCGCATCGTGACCGCCGCCGCCCTCCTCCTCACCCTCGTCTTTGCCGGCCTCGCGACCTCCCAGGTCGCGGCGGTGAAGCTGCTCGGGGTGGGCCTCGGCCTCGCGGTGCTCTCCGACGCCTTCCTCATCCGCGGCACGCTCGTGCCTGCATTCATGCGGTTGGCCGGGCGGAGCAACTGGTGGTCGCCGCGGCCCCTGCGTCGCTGGCACCTGCGGTGGGGGATCTGGGAGAACGAACCGGTGGCCCTGCTCGACCGCGAGTTCGCGAGCCTGCTGCCCGATCACGGGACCGAGCGCGCGCCGCGAGCGCCCGCGGTCGCGTCCTGAGGCCGCTTCAGCCCGCGGCGGCCCGCGGACCGAGGCTCGTGAGCACCGGGTTCGCTGCGGACCCGGAGATCGCGAACACCTCGACCGTGTTACGGCCGGGCCGGAACGCACCCGGGGCCAACGCGGTCCAGAATGGGGTGATCTGCTGGTAGGGCACGGCTCGGGTCAGTCCAGCCACCGCGCCGTTCACTGCCACCGCGAGATCAGCGGGGCGGCGGAGGCCAAGGATCGCGCCCTCAATCGACAGCCAGGTGGCCGCGCGGGTCGCGGGGTCGACGGCATCGAACTTCTCGGGGTTCGTGACCACTGCCCTCCGGCTCGGATCGGGCTGCCCGCCGGTGAGGCCGGCTACGGACCGACCCATGAGCGTGCGGTAGCGGCCCGCGCAGTAGAGGCGCAGCGCCGGCGCGCAGTCGGTCCCGCGCCCACCGGATGCGAGCACCCGCGCGAAGCCCGCCACCCCGTCGACCGTGGTGACGCCATCGGTCGCCGGCACGGTGTCGAGCTTCCACGCCGTCATCGTGAAGTCGCCGTTCGGGCGCGGGCGACCGAGCAGGGACCGTCCATCGGCGCGCCACGGCAGCCGGGTCCCGAGGTGGTCGGCAACGGTCGGGAGGATGTCGGTGGTTCGGGCTAGCCGGTCGTCGACCGCGCCGGAGGTCTGACCGGGTGCCTTGATGAACAACGGGGTCCACGCGAGGTCGGCGGCGTTGTGCGGGCTGTGGCCGCGGGCGGGCTCGCGTGGCGCGAACCCCACCCCGTGGTCCGCGGTCACCACGACGATGCTGTTCGTCCACTCGCCGAACGATTCGAGGCGCGCCCGGACCAATCCGAGGATCGTGTCGGCGGCCTGTGCAGTGCGGAGGTGGTACTCCCGGCCCATCCGGGCGGACTCGCGATCCCGCCAGACCTCCCCCCCGACGAGGCCCGGTGGAGTCGCCGCCGGTGCGACGACGCGCAGTTGGCCGTCGTACTGCCAGGGCCAATGCGGCACGAACACGTGCAGGAAATCGAACTGCTGCTTCCCGTGCGGTGCGCTGGGCCGCATCGCGTCGATGAACTGACTCGCGCTCGCTGCCGGATCGGGATCGCGTGCGAGCAGACCTCGGATGTCCATTCCCGCGTCGGTGAGGCGGGGATCCAGACCCTTAGCCCACAGCCGCGTCAGCTCACGGGCCACTCCGAGTGTCCGGCTTCCCTTCGTCCGCTGCGTGGCCGTACAGATGTACGGCGCACACAAACGTGTGAGCGATTCATGCGCATGGATCGTGAAGGCACCGCTGAGGGCGCTGAAGGCATTTCGCGGGTAGTTCGCGGGGACCGCCGCGGCGGTCGCGGAGTACGGGTCACGACCAGTCAGCATTGCGGGAACCGCTCCGAGCGTGAATGGCGCGACGGTTGTCGAATTCCGGTACCAGGTGCTGGTGCGCTGGAGGGCTGCAAAATTCGGGAACAGCACCTCGTCGATGCCCTGCTGGCCGTCCAAGATGGAGGTGAGTGGAAATTCATCGAACACAACCCAGACAATGCGGTGCGGCGTTCCGAAGGCTTCTCGGGCGATTGGCTGCGTGTCCGCCTTCTCAATGATCGGCGTGACCGGCGAGGCAGCGATCGTGAGCAAGAGGGTCCCCACGGGCACGAGCGACAGCAGTCGCAGCCACGAGTGGAAGCTCTGCCATCGCCGCAGCGCAAACGCGAATGCTGCAGTGATCGCCAGCGAAACGGCCAGGTTGATCGCCCCAGGAAGGTGGGTGGCTTCTCGTACTAGGCGAACCACGGCGACGGCGAAGAGGACTGTGATGCCGACCGAGTGGAACAGTCCAGCGACTCGGTCAGACCCCACCCTGATGAGTGCCTCGACGGCGATGAGGAGCGCTGGTGGGAGCAGCACGATCGCCAACAGGAGCAGGAGGATCCGCAACCGCCCGGGCTGGAAGTTCAGGAGGATCTCGGTGTTCTTGCCGAGGACACCGAGCATCGGAACGGCGATGGCCATGCCCGCCACTCCCAACCACTCGAGTGCGCGACCGACCCAGTCCCGGTAACCGGTGGTTCGACGGATGCCGGGTGCGTCCATAGCGAGAGCCTTCTGAGCGAGATGGGAGGAGGCGAAACGAACGGGGCAACTCTTGCACGTACTGACGGCGGTGCGCGGTCGCATCGACCGGGCCCCGGATGGGTCTTCCGCCCTAGTCGACCGCGTGGAACCGGCGGGGTCGGAACAGATGCGATCTGTGGGATGCTGACCGCACGATGGATGATCAGCTCAATGCCGGCGGGCGTCCCGAATCCGGTGGACGCGTGGCGGCACTTGACGGGTTGCGGGGTCTCGCGATCCTCGGCGTACTTCTGTTCCACGGGGGTCACCTCCGCGGCGGGTTTCTCGGGGTGGACCTGTTCTTCGTGCTCTCAGGGTTCCTGATCACCACGTTGCTGCTCGCGGAGCACCGAGCATCGTCCACGATCGCGCTCGGTTCATTCTGGGCGCACCGGGCACGCCGCCTGCTGCCAGCGCTGGGGCTGATGCTCTTCGTGGTCACAGCGGCGGTCGCGATCTGGGGTTCGGGAGAGCTCGCGGCACGTTTCCGAGGCGACGTCCTCGCGACCATCGGCTACGTCGCGAACTGGCACGCGATCTTTCGGCAGTTGTCGTACTTCGACCTGCTCGTCTCCGCACCCTCTCCGCTGGACCATGTGTGGAGCCTCTCGATCGAAGAACAGTTCTACCTCCTGTGGCCGCTCGTGTTCTTGGGGGTCGCGGCCGTGGCGAAGGCGCGGACAGCTCGAGCTGTGCTCGTCGTCGCACTCGCGCTTGGGAGCGTCTCGACCGTGGCGATGGCCGAACTCTGGTCACCGACGAACACGAACCGCGTCTACTACGGAACGGATACCCGGGCGTTCGCCCTGTTCTGTGGCATTGCGCTCGCTGCGATGGTCGCATGGCGGGGCTACCCGCGCGGCAGGATCCAACGCGGGGGAGTTCAGTGCATCGGGTGGCTGGGCCTCGTCGTGCTCGCGATCATGTGGGCGACGGCTGACGGTCAGAGCGGCAGGATGTACCGCGGCGGATTCTTCGTTGCGGGTCTCGCAGCAACCTTCGTGCTGGCCGCAGCTGCGTCTCCCCAGAGGGGGTGGCTCGCCAAGGGAATGTCGATTGCGCCACTCCGTTGGTTGGGTTTGATCTCCTACGGCCTGTACCTCTGGCACTGGCCAGTAGACGTCTGGATCACTACCGAGAGTGTCGGTATCGCCGGGTGGGGTCTCTTCGTGGTCCGGACCTCGCTGGCGCTGCTCCTGGCGGTGTTCTCGTACGTCTTCCTGGAGCAGCCGATACGACGAGGCGCAGGTTCCAGCCGATTCTGGCGAGTGGCCGCGCCAGCGTTCGTCGTCGCGGAGGTTGCTCTGCTCATCGTGGCTGTGCCGGGTGCATCGGGGGGGCCATCTGATGCCGCAGTGCCCGAGGCGCTCCGCGGACGCCAGGTACTGGTCGTCGGCGATTCCATGGCGTCCAGCCTCTACCCGGGCTTCGCAGCGAACGGGATCTCCGCCGCGGCGCTGTGGAAGCCGGGGTGCCGGATCAATGAGGGTCAACTGACGTTCTCTGAACGCTACGGCAGGGAATGTCGCTGGCGGCGGGACTGGCTTCGGAAGATTCGGAAGTTCGATCCCGAACACGTCGTGGTGTTCATCGGGGTGTGGGATCTGTTCGACATTCGGCTCCGCGGTGGCAACGGGTTGGTGAAACCCGGAGATCCCGCGTGGGAAGCATCGTTCCAGCGGGGACTCCGCGAGTTGGTCAGCTTCGGTGCCGAGGGCGGGCGCACGGTGACGCTCGTGAACCTGCCGTGCTTCACGGGCATAGCGAACGCGCCCATCACGAGGGAGTTCCTCCGTGGCGCGTGGGACATCGCCAGGGTCCAGGCCGCGAATCGAATCATCTCGGAGGTTGCGGCGACCGATCCGCAACGCGTTCGGCTCGCTGACGCGTACTCGGTGCTGTGCCCCGGCGGTCGGTACCTCCGCGAGATTGACGGCGCACCATCGCGCACGGATGGGATGCACCTGAGCGCTCCTGCCGCGAAGAGCCTCGTTCGGTGGCTGGCGCCGCAGTTACCCCTCAGGGCGCGCGGAGATCGGCCGGACCCGTCAGGTGCTCCCTGACGCGGGTGAGCGATCGTTCAGAGCGCGCTCAACCAGTCTCGTGAGCGCCTTCGCGAACCGCTCCGCGCCGGATGAGTAGACCGGGCACCCACGGAATACGTCGTTGACGGACGCGTACCCGGTGGGGCAAAGGTGGAGCCCCGTTGGTTCCCGCACCGGGATCGTTCCGCCGGAGCACCCCATCGCCGGCGTCTCGCTCGGTAGGCACGGTAGGCGTTGGGCGTACGTTCCCGAACGAGCAACCGCTCCGGTGAGCGCATTCGATACTGAGATCCTGCCCGCCCGCGAGGCAGCCGTTCGCCGTTCGATTGCGGCGATGCGTTCGAGGACCGAGTTGAAGGTCGGTGAGGCGACGGGGAAGGGTGTCAGGAAGACGAGCTTCGCGTCGTTGCGAGCGGCGAGATCGGCGATGCGCTCAAGGTCCCTCGTGTACCGACGGTAGAAGGCGGGAGAACCGGGTTCGACGCGGCGTCCGCGATCGAACATGCAGGAGGTCCAGGAATTGCCGACCGTCTCGACGACGGCAACGGCCCGAGGAGTCGCCTCGAGGTCGTGACGAATCCGGTCGGTCCAGTCACACGGCGCGAAGCCCGGTGTCGCTCGGACTGAGATGCCCGTGAGGTTCTCCTCCCGGGACGCTCGCTGCAGTGCAGGCTTGGCCTCGTAGAGGATGGAGTCCCCGTAGAGGAACACCTTGGGGGCGGTGCGTCGATCAGAGCCTGGGGCGCAGGCGACGACGACCGCGATGATTGGCAAGGAGGCAATGAATAGGAACGAGCGCCAGCGCAGTGCTGTCGCCATGGGATCCTCCATGCATTGAGTACAACCGTGTCGAGAGCCTAGGGAACCGACGGGTCCGAGCCGCAGGTTGCCGCCACCCCGTGCTCATGTGGACGCCCGGGTCTCGAAGGTCTGCGGCAGTGTTCGGGAATCCGGCGGGGTCCCGGCCACCGTTGTCGCGGCGGTCGGGGAACTGGATCGTACCGGTGGCCCGGTGCGTCCCGGTCGCGGCCGGAGGGGAATACGTGGGTTCGGCGAGAGGTTCTGCCGTTGTGATCCGTAGGCTCGTCCCGGCCCGGTTCCTCGTCCGGGCCATGGAGGTGCGACCCCCGATGGCGCTCGATCCGAACCGGTTCACCCGCAAGACCCAGGAGGCTCTCGGCGCGGCGCAGCGCGACGCGGCCGACCGCCACCACGCGCAGGTGATCCCCGAGCACCTGCTCGCTGCACTCGTCGGCCAGCCGGAGGGGGTGGTGCTCGGCGTCCTCGAGCGGATCGGCCTCGCGCCGTCGGCGGTGCGGGCCCGGCTCGATGAATCCCTGGCCCGAATCCCGCAGGTCTACGGCGCGACCACGCAGTCCCCGGGGCTGGCACCCGATACGTTGCGCACCCTCGAGCAGGGTGACGCCGAGCGGTCCGAGCTCGGTGACGACTACCTGTCCACCGAGCACCTCCTGCTCGCCATGACGGGAGTGGCCGGTGGGGTCGGGGACCTGTTGCGGGCCCTCGGCGTGACCCGCGACGCCACCCTCGATGCGCTGCGTACGGTGCGCGGCAGCCACCGGGTGACCAGCGACAACCCGGAGGAGCAGTACCAGTCGCTCGAGAAGTACGGCCGCGACCTCACGGAGGAGGCGCGTCGGGCGCCTCGACCCGGTCATCGGCCGCGACGAGGAGATCCGCCGGGTCATCCAGGTGCTGAGTCGGCGCACGAAGAACAACCCGGTGCTCATCGGCGAGCCCGGGGTCGGGAAGACCGCGATCGCCGAGGGACTCGCGCGCCGCATCGTCGAGGGGGATGTCCCCGAGTCGCTCCGCAACAAGCGGCTCATCTCGCTCGACATCGGTGCGATGGTCGCCGGCGCCAAGTTCCGCGGCGAGTTCGAGGAGCGGCTCAAGGCCGTCCTCAAGGAGATCACCGACTCCGACGGTGAGGTCGTCACCTTCATCGACGAGCTGCACACCATCGTCGGAGCGGGTGGGGCCGAAGGTGCGGTCGACGCCGGCAACATGATCAAGCCCATGCTGGCCCGCGGTGAGCTGCGCATGGTCGGCGCGACCACCCTCGACGAGTACCGCAAGTACATCGAGAAGGACCCGGCCCTCGAGCGTCGCTTCCAGCAGGTGTACGTGGGGGAGCCCTCGGTGCAGGACACGATCGCGATCCTCCGTGGCCTCAAGGAGCGCTACGAGGTGCACCACGGCGTGCGCATCCAGGACGCCGCGCTCGTCGCCGCATCGGTGCTCTCCGACCGGTACATCCCGTCCCGCCAGCTCCCGGACAAGGCGATCGACCTCATCGATGAGGCTGCGTCGCGGCTGCGCATCGAGATCGACTCCATGCCGTTCGAGATCGACGTGGTGGAGCGGCGTATCCGCCAACTCGAGATCGAGCGGGCCGCGCTCGCAAAGGAGACCGACGACGTCTCGGCCCAGCGGCTCCACGCGCTCGAGGCCGAGCTGGCCGAGTTGGCCGAGGAGCGCGACGGCATGGTCGCCCACTGGCAGACCGAGCGCGACGCGATCGCGGAGATCCGGGAGCTCAAGGAGTCCCTCGAGACCGCGCGCACCGAGGCCGAGGTGGCCGAGCGCAACGGCGACCTCGAGCGGGCCGCGTCGCTGCGCTACGGCACGATGCGCGACCTCGAGACCGACATCGCCCGACGCACGGAGCGCCTCGCCGAGCTGCAGGCCGAGGTGCAGATGCTCAAGGAGGAGGTCGACGAGGAGGACGTCGCCGAGATCGTGGCCAAGTGGACCGGCATCCCGGTGAGCCGGCTCATGGAGGGCGAGATGTCCAAGCTCGTGCGCATGGAGGATGAACTCCACGCCCGGGTCATCGGCCAGGACGACGCGGTCACCGCGGTCGCCAACGCCATCCGCCGATCGCGGGCCGGGCTCTCCGATCCGCACCGCCCGATCGGTTCCTTCCTGTTCCTCGGTCCGACCGGCGTCGGCAAGACCGAGCTCGCCCGAGCCCTGGCCGAGTTCCTCTTCGACGACGAGCGGGCCATGGTCCGCATCGACATGAGCGAGTACATGGAGAAGCATTCGGTGTCCCGCCTCGTCGGTGCGCCCCCGGGGTACGTCGGGTACGAGGAGGGCGGACAGCTCACCGAGGCCGTGCGGCGCCGCCCGTACTCGGTGGTCCTGCTCGACGAGGTAGAGAAGGCCCACCCCGAAGTGTTCAACGTGCTGCTCGCGCTCATGGACGACGGCCGGCTCACCGACGGGCAGGGTCGCACCGTGGACTTCTCCAACACCGTGCTCATCATGACGAGCAACCTCGGCGCGGGCCTCACGCCCGAGGGTGTGATGACCGCCGTGCGGGCCCACTTCAAGCCGGAGTTCGTGAACCGGATCGACGAGACCGTCGTGTTCCACGCGCTCGGCGAGGACCACATCGCCGACATCGTGGGGATCCAGCTCGAGGGTCTGCGCGACCGACTGCTCACCCGCGGCCTCGGCCTCGAGGTGAGCGACGCCGCCCGGGACTGGCTCGCCCGCACCGGCTACGACCCGGACTACGGGGCCCGACCCCTCAAGCGGGTGCTCCAGCGTGAGCTCGCCGACCCGATCGCGCTCGGGGTGCTCCAAGGCACCTACCGCGACGGCGA
>JBJTQX010000007.1:0-4013 GCA_046075855.1 Actinomycetes bacterium | reverse complement strand
CCCGCACCCTCTCCACCCGGGCGATCGTCGACCAGCAGTCCTGGACCGGCATCGGTTCGCTCGGCAGCTGGTACGTGCTGCCGGCCTTCGTGGCGTTCGCGATCTTCGTCATCTCGGCGGTGGCCGAGACGAACCACCCGCCGTTCGACCTCGTCGAGGCCGAGCAGGAACTGGTGGGCGGATTCCACACCGAGTACACCGGCATTCGCTTCGCGATCTTCTTCCTCGCCGAGTTCATGAACGTCATCACCATGTCGGCCATCGCGGTGACGTTGTTCCTTGGCGGTCCTTCCGGTCCCGGCATCCCCGGACTCGGCGCCACGGGAGTCGTGAACGCCTGGATCATGCCGGTGTTCTGGTTCATCGCCAAGCTCCTGCTGCTGCTGTTCGGCACGGTGTGGATCCGGGCCTCGCTGCCGCGCCTGCGCTACGACCAGCTCATGGACCTCGGGTGGAAGTGGCTCATCGAGCTGGCCTTCCTCTGGATCATGGTCTCGGGCACGATCATCGTGGCCCGGCAGGAGCGCTGGAACCTGCTGATCGTCATCCCGGTCGCGGTGCTCGGTGCCGTCGGGGTCCTCGGGCTGCTGCGCCTCGCCATGCCGGCCCGCGGCGAACTCGTCGAGGAGATCCGCTGATGGGTCGGTTCTCGGGGTTCGCCATCACGTTCCAGCAGATGTTCAAGCCGCGGGTCACCGGCGACTACCCGGCGAGCAAGCGTCCGAAGCCCGAGCGCTTCCACGGCCGTCACGTGCTGAACCGGTACGAGGACGGCATGGAGAAGTGCATCGGCTGCGAGCTGTGCGCGGGTGTCTGCCCGGCCAAGTGCATCTACGTGCGCGGGGCCGACAATCCGCCCGACGCGCCGGTGTCCCCGGGCGAGCGCTACGGGTTCGTCTACGAGATCAACTACCTGCGCTGCATCCACTGCGACATGTGCGTCGAGGCCTGCCCGACCGAGGCCATCACCGAGACGAAGCTCTTCGAGTTCTCGTTCGACAACCGGGCGGACGCCATCTACACGAAGGACGAGTTGCTCGTCGACGACGAGGGTCGCGCGCGACGCCAGCCCTGGGAGCTCTGGCTCGGCGGCGAGGACGATCTCACGAGCGGCTGGATGCGGGCGACCTCGCCCGGCGGCGACGCGGGCTACGAGGGCCGGGTCAACTGGTCCGGCGAGCTCGGCTTCGGGGTCCGCGACCCCGAGCAGGGGCAGCACGGCTGATGGTCACGACGATCCTGTTCGTCGCGTTCGCGGCCCTCGCCCTCGGTGGTGCGCTCGGTGTCGTGCTCTCACGCAACCCCGTGCACTCCGCGCTCTGGCTCGTCGGCACGCTGCTGTCGATGGCCGGGTTCTTCGTGCTGCAGGGTGCGTACCTGGTCTCGGCGGTGCAGGTGATCGTCTATGCCTCGGCCATCGTCGTGCTCTTCCTCTTCGTCATCATGCTGCTCGGGGTCGACCGGGAGGAGTCGCTCGGTGACCCCGTGCGGATCCAGCGGCCCATCGCGATCGCCCTCGGCATCGTCGCGTTCCTGCTGCTCATCGGCGTGATGGGCAACCACTGGGCGACGGGGGCGAGCGCAACGGTCGGCAGCCTCGAGGCCGGGGACGGCGGCAACGTGGAGCGTGTGGCCCGGGCCATCTTCACCACCTACCTCTGGCCGTTCGAGCTCACCTCGGCGCTGCTCGTCGTCGCGGTGGTGGGAGGGGTCGCGCTGGCCCGACGCTCCCGGGAGAGCGACGGCCTCGAGGAGGGGGCGGCATGAGCGTGACCCCCACCTGGTACCTCGTGCTCGCAGCTGCCCTCTTCTCGATCGGTGCGGTCGGCATGCTCGTACGGCGCAACGTCATCGTGATGTTCATGTGCGTGGAGCTCATGCTCAACGCAGTGAACCTGACCTTCGTCACCTTCTCCCGCACGCTCGATGACATCGGTGGCCAGGTGTCGGTGTTCTTCGTGCTCGTGGTGGCTGCGGCGGAGGTGGCGATCGGCCTCGCCCTCATCGTCGCGATCTTCCGGCGTCGCCGCAGTGGCGCGACCGCCGACGACGTGGCCGAGCTGAGGGGTTGACCGTGGAGTCGACGGCGGTGCTCGACCTCATCTGGCTCGTCCCGGCCCTGCCCGCACTGGGCGCGGCGATCCTGTTGCCGTTCGGCAAGCGCATCGGTGAACCGCGGGCGGGCTGGCTGGCCACGGCCCTCATGTTCGCGTCGTTCCTCGTCTCGATCGTCATGGCGGTGGCCTTCGCCGGGCTGCCGGAGGAGGCGGAGCACCACCACACGGTCGCACTGTTCGACTGGTTCGCGTCGGGCGGGCTGCGGGTCTCCATGGGCTTCCTCGCCGACCCGATCTCGATCACCTGGATCCTCTTCGTCACCGGGATCGCGTCGCTCATCCACCTGTACTCCATCGGGTACATGCACGGGGACCCGCGGTTCAGCCGCTTCTTCGCCTACCTCAACCTGTTCGTCGCGTCGATGCTGGTGCTCGTCCTCGGCTCCTCGTTCCTCGTCACCTTCCTCGGGTGGGAGGGGGTGGGGCTCTGCTCCTACTTGCTCATCTCGTTCTGGTTCGAGCGGAACAGTGCCGCGGTCGCGGGCAAGAAGGCGTTCGTGACCACCCGGGTCGGCGACTTCGGCTTCATGCTCGCGATGTTCCTCGTGTTCGCCCACCTCGGGACGCTCGACTACGGCGCGGTCTCGGAGGGCGTCGGCCGGCTCGCCGGCGGCACCGCCACCGCGATCGCCCTGCTCATCTTCCTCGGGGCGGTGGGCAAGAGCGCCCAGCTGCCCCTGCACTTCTGGCTGCCCGACGCGATGGAGGGACCCACGCCGGTGTCCGCGCTCATCCACGCGGCGACCATGGTGACGGCCGGCATCTTCATCGTGGTCCGGGCCCACCCGATCTTCGAGGCCAGCCAGGTCTCGCAGGACGTCGTCATGTGGGTCGGCGCGATCACCGCGATCACGGCGGCCACCGTCGCGCTCGTGCAGAACGACATCAAGCGGGTGCTCGCGTACTCGACGGTGAGTCAGCTCGGTTACATGTTCCTCGCGCTCGGCGTCGGTGCGTACGGCGCGGCGATCGGACTCGTCGTGGCCCACGCGTTCTTCAAGGCCGCGCTCTTCCTCGGATCCGGCACGGTGATCCACGGCACCGAGGAGAACCAGGACATCCGCACGATGGGTGGCCTGCGCCGCTACCTCCCGCTCACCGGGCTCGGGTTCACGATCGCGTGGTTGGCCATCGCCGGCCTCCCGCCCTTCGCCGGCTTCTGGGCCAAGGACGAGGTGCTGGCCAAGGCGTTCTTCCACCACGACTACGCGGTCTGGGCCATCGGACTCGTCGCCGCGTTGCTCACCGCCTTCTACATGACCCGCGAGACCCTGCTCGTCTGGTACGGCAACGAGCGGTTCCGCGCGGCCGCCGAGGCCGGCGACGACCACGGCGCGGCGCACGGCGACGGGCACCACGAGCTCTCCACCGAGTCGCCGACCGTCGCGTACGGCACACCGCCGGCCGCGCCGAGCCTCACCCACGATCCCCACGAGGGTTCGGCCACCATGGTGGCCCCGGTCCTCGTGCTCGCGGCGCTCGCCGTGGTGGGGGGCGCCATCCTCCTGCCGTTCCACGGGCTCGAACTGCTGAACCAGTTCCTCGAGCCGGCGTTCGAGACGGTGACCCCGATCGAGGCGTCCTCGTTCTGGCTCGGCTTCGGGCTGTCGGTCGTCGCCGTCGGCATCGCGATCATCGGCATCCTCGTGGCCCGGTCGATGTACCGCCACGGCCTCGCCGATCCGGCCGACGATCCGATCGATCGGCGCCTCGGCGGTCTGGGCCGGGTCTTCGGCAACGCCTACTACGTCGACGTCGTCCTGGCGCGGGTCGTGGGCGGCCCGCTCCGGCGGGGGGCGGAGTGGCTCGCCACCACCTTCGACCAGGGCGTGATCGACGGTGCCGTGAACGGGGTCGCCCGAGGCATCGGCGGCATCGGCGGCGGGTTGCGCCGGC
>JBJTQX010000006.1:0-8531 GCA_046075855.1 Actinomycetes bacterium | reverse complement strand
GCGTCGACCTCAGCACGGTCGGCTGGACCAACACGATCTGCCCCGACGGCACGAACTCGGATGACAACGGGTTCACCTGCGTCGGCCACCTCTAGGAGCGCTCGATGCCCCGGTTCCGTACACCCCAAGCAGTCGCACTGGCGCTCATCATCGGCGCGGGCGGGATCGGTGCCGTCGCGATCGGCGCCAGCGGGAGCAGCAGCGCCTCCGTGCTCGTGCCCATCGCACCCTGCCGCCTCGTCGACACCCGACCGGCCCCGCTCACCGTCGGGTCCCGCAACACACCCATCGGCGCGGGCCAGACCGTCACCTTCCAGGTGACCGGCACCAACGGCAACTGCACCATCCCGACCGACGCCACCGGCATCGCGTCGAACGTCACCACCGTGAACCCGACCGCCGGCTCCTACCTCACGGTCTTCCCCGCCGACGCGGCTCGACCCAACGCGTCGAACCTCAACTGGACCCCATCGAGCCCACCCACCCCGAACCAGGTCACCGTCGGCCTCTCCAGCACCGGCACCGCGGGGCAGATCAAGCTCTACAACCTCACCGGCACCATCGACGTGATCATCGACATCGTCGGCTACTACATCCCCGCACCCTCCGGCGGCACGACCGGCCCCACCGGTGCGACCGGCACCAACGGTGCGACCGGCCCCGCCGGCGCAACCGGAGCACAGGGCACCACCGGAACCGCGGGCATCGCCGGCCCGACCGGGGCCCAGGGCGCCACCGGACCCGCTGGCGCGACCGGCGCAACCGGGGTCGCAGGTGCGACCGGGCCCGCCGGCCCGGGCAGCGGCTGCTCGACGGGCCTCACGCCCGGCATCGGGTGGTACCCGGGGATCAACCTCGCTGAGTGCGAGATCCTCCTCGGCCCGGATGGATACGCTCCCGGTGCGAACCTCGCGAACGCAACGCTGTCCGGCTTGATCGCCATCGGCACCACCCTCACGGGTGCCAACCTCACGAACGCGAGCATCGACATGACCATGATGAACGACTCGTTCCTCATGGGCACGAACCTCACCATGACGCAGTTCAACGGGACGAGCTTGAACGGCACGGACCTCCGGGCCTCGCGCGGCTCGCGACTCGTCTGGCTGGGCGTGTCGGCGAACGGTGCACTCCTGTACTCCGTCGACTTCCTCAGCGCTAACTTCAACGACCTCTCGGCGCCCAACTCGGCCTGGGGAGAGGCGAGCGTTCGGAACTCGAACTTCACATCGAGCGACCTCACCGGTGCGTCCTTCGGCCGGGCGGACCTCACCGGTACGGCGTTCGTCGATGTGAACCTGACCAACGCCGTGTTGGACCAAGCACGCCTCGACAGCGTGAACTTCACCGACGTCGACCTGACCGGGGCTACCTTCGTCTACACCGACCTCAGCACGGTGGCCTGGTTCAACACGATCTGCCCCGACGGCACGAACTCCGACACGCACGGCGACACCTGCGTGGGCCACCTATAGCCCGCCCGGGTCGACGAACCAGCAGCGACGGCGGCCCTCCGGGGCCGCCGTCGTCGCGTCAACGACCAGCGAGTCGGCCGCCCTTGCCGCGTCTGCGCCCGTTGCCTACCCTCGCGGCCACGAGGGGCGGATCGTCCCGTGATCACCCGGGAGCACACCGATGCGTCTGCGCCGCAGCCACGCGATCGCCATCGCCCTGATCGTCGCCGGCGGTTCCCTCGGTGCCGTGGCGATCGGGGCCGTGGGCGAGGGCACGGCGTCCGTCCTCGTGCCCATCGCGCCCTGCCGGCTCGTCGACACGCGGGCCAGCTCGCAGGTCGGCCCGCGCTTCCTGCCCATCGGTCCCGGTCAGACCGTCACGTTCCAGGTGACGGGCACGAACGGTGACTGCACCCTCCCCGCGGGTGCGACCGCCATCGCGTCCAACGTCACGACCGTGAACTCGAACGCGAGCTCGTACCTCACCGTGTTCCCCGCGGACGCGACGAAGCCGACCGCGTCGAACCTCAACTGGAACGCGGGCGCGCCACCGACCCCCAACCAGGTCACCGTCGGTCTCTCGGCCACGGGGGCGATCAAGGTGTTCAACCTCGCCGGCAGCATCGACGTCATCATCGACGTCGTCGGGTACTACCGCACCGAGGGCGCCTCCGGGAGCCCGGGCCCCACCGGCCCGACCGGTGCGACGGGGTCGACCGGCGCCACGGGCGCACGCGGGCTCGTCGGCACCCGGTGCTCGGCGACCGACTCCTGGTACGACGTCTCGTGCCGGCCCAACGCGGTGACCGTCGGCGACCTCCCGACCGACATCGCGGTGACCTCGAACCGCATCTGGATCACCAACGCCGGTAGCGGAACGGTCACGAAGATCAACCCGAACACGAACGCCACGATCGCGACGGTCACCGTGGGCAACGATCCCGGCCCGATCGCCTACGACGGAACGGCGATCTGGGTCGCGAACCGCGGCGGCGGCACGATCTCGCGGGTCGATGCGAGCGCGAACACGGTGGTGGCCACCATCCCGGTCGGCGGCACCCCGAGCGGAATCACGACCGACGGCACCGGGGTGTGGGTCACCGTGACCGACACCGACACCGCGGTCCGCATCGATCCCGCGACGAACACCGTGACCACGACCGCACCGACACCGGACGCACCGTCGGCGATCGCGTTCGACGGCGCGCACCTCTGGATCGGCGGAGCCTCCGCCGTCCGGGTCATCGACCCATCCTCGCTCGCCGTCGTCGAGAACCTCACCGTCGGTGGGGCGGTCCGAGCGTTGCAGTCGGACGGTCGCTCGATGTGGCTCGGGACCGCCGGTGCCACGAGCATCACGCCCTACGACCTCGCGACCTTCGCCGCAGGTTCCGCCGTCTCGCTGTCCGGGACCGTGCGGGCGATCGCGTTCGACGGCGACGACCTCTGGGCGACCACGGTCAACGAGACCGACGGTGCCGAGGCGGTGTGGCGGATCGACCCGCGATCCGGGACCAGCCGGGATGCGGGCGGCCTCACCGTCGGCGACGATCCGATCGGCGTCGCCTACGACGGCGCGAGCGTGTGGGTGGCCGCGGCGGGGTCCGACCGGATCCTGCGCTTCGTCCCCTGACCCGATCGGGTCGCGTCAGCGGTTGCCGGAGCGGCTGCGGTAGGTCGCGCGGCCGTCGACCGCGTCCTTGTTGAGCCGCTTCGAGAGGTGGAGGCCCTCGAGGAGGAACTCGACCGCCGCGGCGACGTTCGCCGGCGTCTCCTCGCAGCCGAGGTCGGCGAGCGTCTCGCGCACGCCGGGCAGGTCGGCCACGAGGGTCGTGTAGTCGGCCGACGGGAGTTCGTCGCCGGTGTGCACGATGCGCCCGTCGTCGAAGGCCTGCACGAGTGCAGTGAGCCGCTCCGGCTGCACGCGGGCCCGGAACACCTCGAGGATGGCCGCGCGGATGACCCGCTCGAGCACCTGCTCCTCCCGCCCGTCGTCGAGCGTCTCGATCTCGATCTTGCCGCTCGTGGAGGAGACGAGCGCGTCGAGGTCGGAGACGCGCGGGACGGCCTCGGTCTCGCCGTTGTGCAGGGCGCGCCGCAGCGCGTTCGCGACGAGGGTCTCGTGGTTCGCGACCGACAGGCGCACCGACACGCCCGAGCGCTGGTTGACGTGCGGGGAACGCCGGGCCTGCTGGCTGACCTCGGCGACGATCTCGGTCATGTAGGACGGCACGGTGACGCTCACCCCGGGCGCGGTGATCGGCTCCGCCTCCTGGAGGATGACCTCCATCTCGAGTTCGACCTCGAGCGGGTAGTGCGTGCGGATCTGCGCGCCGAAGCGGTCCTTGAGCGGCGTGATGATGCGCCCGCGGTTCGTGTAGTCCTCGGGGTTCGCAGAGGCCACGAGCATCACGTCGAGCGGGAGACGGATCTTGTAGCCGCGGATCTGCACGTCGCGCTCCTCGAGCACGTTGAGCAGACCCACCTGGATCCGCTCCGCGAGGTCGGGCAGCTCGTTGATCGCGAAGATCCCCCGGTTCGTGCGCGGCACCATGCCGTAGTGGATCGTCAGCTCATCCGAGAGGTAACGGCCCTCCGCGACCTTGATCGGGTCGACCTCGCCGATGAGGTCCGCGATCGAGGTGTCCGGGGTGGCGAGCTTCTCCCCGAAGCGCCGGCTCCGGTGCACCCAGTCGATCGGCGCGTCGTCACCGAGCTCCTCGACGAGGCCGCGGGCGTGCGCACTCACCGGGTGGTACGGGTCGTCGTTGATCTCGCTCCCCGCGACGATCGGCATCCACTCGTCGAGCAGTTCGGTGAGCGACCGGATGATGCGGGTCTTGGCCTGGCCCCGCTCCCCCAGCAGGATCACATCGTGGCCGGCCAGCAGCGCGTTCTCGAGCTGCGGCAGCACGGTGTCCTCGTAGCCGAGCACGCCCTCCACGAGCGGCTGCCCGGCGGCGATCCGGGCGATGGCGTTGGCCCGGACCTCGTCCTTCACGGGCCGGGACACCCAGCCGCTCGCACGCAGTTCCCCGATGGTGGTGGGACGAGTCATGGGCGGATCGCTCCTCGAAACCGGGTGGAGCGGGCACCGTACCAGCGAGGCTCCGCCGCCGGGCCGGCCCCGGCGAATCGGGTGCATGCTGACCTACCCTCGTCGGCGTGACGTCACCCCGCTCCCGTGCCCTCGGCGCACCGCAGGACGAGCTGGTCCTCGACGGTGCGTGGCGTGCGGCGATCGCGGACGGCGACCTCGCTCGGGAATTCGCGTCACGCGCCTTCGATGATCGCGACTGGTCGGAGATCGCGGTGCCCGGCCACTGGGGCACGCACGCCGAGTTGGCCGACGCGACCGGCTCGGTCCTGCACCGGCGGCACTTCGAGACGCCAGCGCTCGCTGCGGGTCGACGGCGTTTCCTCACCCTCGACGGCGTCTTCACCCAGGGTGACGTCTGGCTCGACGGCGACTACCTCGGCACGACCGAGGGGTACTTCACGCCCCACACCTTCGAGATCACCAGCCACACCGACCGCGAGCACCTGCTCGCGGTCGAGGTCGCGTGCCCCGGCGAGGCCGACCGTCGGGCCAAGCGGGGCGTGACGGGCGTGTTCGCCCACTGGGACGCCATGGACCCTGCGGCGCAACCGGGCGGGATCTGGCGGCCGGTGCGGATCACCGAGACCGGCCCGGCGCGCATCGCGCGCCTGCGGACCGTGTGCACCGAGGCCACGGAGGATCGCGGACGGCTCCTGCTGACGGTCCGGGTCGACGCGGGCGCGACCGAGGGCACCATCCCGGCCTCGCTCACCGTCACCGTCACCGGCCCTGACGGTGATCTGCTCGCGCTCACCCAGCGCGACGCCGTCCTGGCCGCCGGGTCGAACCGCATCGCGTGGGCGATCGACGTCGAGCGCCCGCCCCGGTGGTGGCCCTGGCGGCTCGGCGAGCAGCCGCGCTGCGACGTGACCGTGAGCGTCGAGGTCGACGGGATGGTGAGCGACGAGCGGCACCTGCGCACCGGGTTCCGCGAGGTACGGGTGCGCGACTGGCGCTGGACCGTGAACGGCGAGCCGCTCTTCGTCATGGGCACGAACCTCGCACCCACCCGCCCACGGCTGGCCGCGGCCACGGCCGAGCAGGTGGCCGGCGACGTGGCCCTCGCCCGAGCGGCCGAGCTCGACCTGGTCCGCGTGCACGCGCACGTCGCCCGGCCCGAGCTCTACGAGGCCGCCGACGAGATCGGTGTGCTCGTCTGGCAGGACCTCCCGCTCCAGTGGGGGTACGCGCGCTCGGCGCGACGGCCCGCGGTGCGCCAGGCCCGGGCCATGGTCGACCTGCTCGGCCACCACCCGAGCGTCGCGCTCTGGTGCGCGCACAACGAGCCCCTCGCGGTGGTGACCGACACCGCGACCCCGCCGGGACCGGGCACCCTCGCCCGACTCGGCGCGGCGATGTTCCTGCCCTCGTGGAACAAGGACGTCCTCGACCGATCCGTGGCGCGGATGCTGCGCACCTGCGACCCGTCGCGTCCGGTGAATCCCCACTCCGGCGTCCTCCCCGGGCTCACCGGCGCCGGGACCGACGCACACTGGTACTTCGGCTGGTACCACGGACGGTTCGACGGTCTCGCGCCGATGCTCCGGGCCACGCCGCGCCTCGGAAGGTTCGTGAGCGAGTTCGGCGCGCAGGCCGTGCCGACCACGGACGCGTTCTGCGAGCCGGACCGCTGGCCGGACCTCGACTGGGACCGGCTGGGCGCGCACCACTCGCTGCAGCTCGAGTACCTCGATCGCCACGTGCCCCGAGATGCGTTCGCCACGTTCGCCGACTGGCGGGACGCGACCCAGGCGTACCAAGCCGCGCTCATCCAGCTGCAGGTCGAGGACCTCCGCCGGGTGCGGCTCTCGCCCACCGGCGGGTTCTGCCAGTTCTCCTTCGCCGACCCGAATCCGGCGATCTCGTGGTCGGTGCTCGACCACGAGCGCGAGCCGAAGCTCGGGTACGGCGCGCTGCGCGACGCGTGCCGGAGCGTGCTGCCCATGGTCGACCCCCGCACCGGCGCGGTCCACGTGGTGAGCGAATCCCGGACCCCGATCACCGACGCGACCGTCACCGTGCGGGTCGACGGCCGGACCCACCGGTTCGGCGGCGATGTCGCGCCCCGCGCCGTGACCTACGTGGGCGCGGTCGCCGGCCTGCCCGGCGCCACCACCGCCGAGGTCGTCCTGGACCATCCGGGGGGTTCGATCCGCAACGGATACGACCTCCTCCTCACCTGGCTCCGGGTCGTCTCCGGCTGAGGCCCGGGGGTACCGTTCCGCCCGCAAGCACCCGGAGTGGGCGAGGGGAGTCGACGGGTCATGACGAAGGTCGAGAGCGCGCCGCGGTACGCCGGCGCTCCGGAGGCGGCGCCGGTCCGGGCGCCCGCCCCGTTCCTCATCCAGTTCTGGCGCTCCGCCGTGGGCAAGAAGTGGGTGATGGCGATCACCGGCATCATGCTCATCGGCTTCGTGTTCGGCCACATGGTCGGGAACCTCAAGATCTACTTCCCTGCGCACGACGGCGTGCCCGCGATCAACGACTACGCGGAGTGGCTCCGCACGATCGGGTACCCGGCGCTGCCGGAGACCGCGTTCCTGTGGATCACCCGAGCCGGCCTGCTCACCGCCGTCGTGCTCCACATCGGGGCGGCGGTCTCGCTCACCCGCATGAACCATGCAGCCCGGCCCGTGAAGTACCAGTCCTCGCGTGACTACGTGGCCGCGAACTACGCAGCCCGCACCATGCGCTGGACCGGCGTGATCGTGCTCGCCTTCATCATCTTCCACCTGCTCGACCTCACCTGGGGCACCACGAACCCCGACTTCGTCAGCGGTGACGTCTACGACAACGTCGTGGCCTCCTTCCAGCGGGTGCCCGTCGCGATCGCCTACATCGTCGCCAACCTCGCGCTCGCCTTCCACCTGTTCCACGGGTCCTGGTCGATGTTCCAGAGCCTGGGCTGGAACAACCCTCGCTGGAACTCGGCGCGTCGGTACTTCGCGATCGGCCTCGCGTCGATCATCGCCATCGGGAACGTGAGCATTCCGCTCCTCATCGTCACGGGAGTTGTGGGCAAGTGAGCAACATCACGCTCGACTCGAAGATCCCCGCCGGACCCATCGAGGACAAGTGGGACAACCACAAGTTCTCGGTGAAGTTGGTCAACCCCGCGAACCGGAGGAAGTTCCGGGTCATCGTCGTGGGGTCCGGACTCGCCGGCGCCTCGGCCGCCGCCACCCTCGGCGAGATGGGCTACCAGGTCCAACTGCTGACCTTCCACGACTCGCCGCGCCGAGCCCACTCGATCGCCGCGCAGGGCGGCATCAACGCGGCGAAGAACTACCGCAACGACGGCGACAGCATCCAGCGACTGTTCTACGACACGATCAAGGGTGGCGACTTCCGCGCCCGCGAGGCCAACGTCTACCGGCTCGCGCAGACCAGCGTGAACATCATCGACCAGTGCGTGGCTCAGGGCGTGCCGCTCGCCCGGGAGTACGGCGGCCTGCTCGACAACCGCTCGTTCGGTGGCGCACAGGTGTCGCGCACCTTCTACGCGCGGGGCCAGACCGGGCAGCAGCTGCTGCTCGGCGCCTACCAGGCCCTCGCCCGGCAGGTGCATCTCGGCACCGTCGAGCTGCACCACCGCACCGAGATGCTCGACCTCGTCACCAAGGACGGCCGGGCGGTCGGCGTCGTGGCCCGCGACCTCATCACCGGCGCGATCCGGTCGTTCTCCGGCCACGCGGTCGTGCTGGCCACCGGCGGGTACGGCAACGTCTTCTTCCTGTCCACGAACGCCAAGGCCTCGAACGTCACCGCGGCCTGGCGGGCGCACAAGCGGGGCGCGCTCATGGCGAACCCCTGCTACACGCAGATCCACCCGACCTGCATCCCTGCGTCCGACGAGTTCCAGTCGAAGCTCACGCTCATGTCCGAGTCGCTGCGCAACGACGGCCGCATCTGGGTGCCGAGCGAGTTCGGTGACGCCCGCGCCCCCGAGGCGATCCCGGAGGGCGAGCGTGACTACT
>JBJTQX010000005.1:0-2770 GCA_046075855.1 Actinomycetes bacterium | reverse complement strand
CCCCGATGAGGTACGGGTAGAGCGGCTGCCCCCCGTCGTGGACCTCGAGCTCGACGTGCGGGTGGCGGGCCCGCAGGTGCTCGCGCACCCGCTCGACCTCGCCCGCGCGGGCGTCGGCGCCGACCAGCACGGTCACGATCTCGCTGTCGTCGTCGACCAGCGCGTCCACCAGCGCGAACGCGGCGTCCGCGGCGGAGCGCGCGGTCGCACCGATCCCCGCCGGGCTGATCGCGAGCCAATCGCCCTCGCGGATCGGACCGCACTCGGCGACGCTGTCGCGCACGGCCTGGGTGACCTCGCCCGCCCGCACCGCCCGTGCGCCGGCCTCCATCGCCGCCACGTTGGTCTCGCAGTCCGCGTCGGGGTCGTAGACCACGAGCGCGGCGAGTGCCTCGAGCACGGAGACCGTCGGGACGACCTCGACCCGACGGCCGGAGAGGTCGTCGACCTGTCGGGCCACCGGGATGATGTTCTTGTTGTTCGGCAGCACGATGACCGCCTCGGCCGGGCAGCGTTCGACCGCCTCGAGGATCTGCGCGGTCGAGGGGTTCATCGACTGCCCCCCGGCCACGATCTCCTGCACGCCGAGGCTCCGGAGCAGGCGCTGCACCCCGACGCCGACCCCGACCGCCACGACGGCGGTGGTCACCGGCGTCGCCGCCGGACCGGCGTGGTCGTGGCCCCGGACCCAGGCCTCCTCCTCCACCTGCTCGATGAGGTCGGTGACCCGGATGTTGCGCGGCCGGCCTGCGTCGATGCCGGCCTCGATCGCGCCACCGATGTCGTCGGTGTGCACGTGGCAGTTCCACAGCCCGTCGCCGCCCACCACCACGATCGAGTCGCCGATGGCCATCCACGCGGCCTTGAACGCGTCGATGGTCGAGTCGGGCGCGTCGAGCAGGAACATCACCTCGTAACGCAGGTCCGAGATGTCCTCACCCGCGAGGTGCGCGCGGACGATGTCCGGGGCCGCACCGAGCACCGGCTCGGGGATCGGCCGCTCGGCCACCACCTCGAGGAACGCCGCGATGAGCAGGGTGTACCCGCGCCCACCCGCGTCGACCACGCCCGCGTCCCGCAGGGCCGGCAGCAGCTCGGGGGTGCGCTGCACCGAGGCCTCGGCGCCGACCGCCGCGGCGTCGAGCACCGCCTCGACCGTGGTCGCGCCCGCAGCCTCGGCCGCCTCCGCGGCCTCACGGGCCACGGTGAGGATCGTGCCCTCGACCGGTCGCATCACGGCCTGGTAGGCCGCGTCCGCCGACCGGCGCAGCGCCGCGAGCACCTCGGGTGCGCCGATGGACTCGAGCTCTCGGAAGGTCTCGGCCAGGCCCCGCAGGATCTGGGATGTGATGACGCCCGAGTTGCCGCGGGCGCCCATGAGCGAGCCGTGGGCGATGGCCTCGCAGACCTCACCCATCGTCTCGGCCTCGCGCAGTTCGGTGGCCACCGATTCGAGGGTGAGGGTCATGTTCGTCCCCGTGTCGCCGTCGGGCACCGGGTAGACGTTGAGCCGGTTCAGTTCCTCCTGGTGGTCCCGCAGCGCGTCCCGGAACCGCAGCACCACCTGCCGGAGGTCGGCGGCGGTCAGGGCGGCGAGGACGGGCACGTTCCGGAGCGTACCGCCGGGGCGGGGCCGGATCGGGACCCCCTGCTATCCTCCCCCGGTCCCGAGAACGATCACGAGGTCGAGCCATGTCATCCGTCTGCGACGTCTGCGGCAAGAAGCCGGTCTTCGGCATGCGCCTCAGCCACTCGCACCGTCGCACCAAGCGCCGTTGGAACCCCAACGTGCAGCGCGTGCGCGCGGTGGTCAACGGTTCGCCGAAGCGCATCAACGCCTGCACCGCCTGCCTCAAGGCCGGCAAGGTCCAGAAGCCCTAACGCCGTGCAGGGCGTCATCCGCTCCTACGACCCGGACACCGGCGAGGGCGTGCTCGTGCGCGACGCCGACCGGGTCGACCTCGTGCTCGCCCCCGACGCGCTCGAGGGCTCGATCTTCCGCACCCTGCGCCAGGGGCAGCGGGTGAACTTCGACCTCGACGCCGACGGTCGGGCGACCCGGCTCCGCATGGGTTCCGAGCCCGACATGGGCCTGCCGGGCGACGTGCAGGTCTAGCGGCCGCAGCCGCCCCGGCGTCCACCGCGCGCCCCGTCGCCGCCCCGACCCCTGCGGTTGGGGAGCCCCGGGAAGGCGGACCTACACTCCGCCACCACTCGAATCCCCGCGCCCACAGGGGCCCGGACGCCGCAAGGAGTCGCAACGTGACGATCGTCGCGAACGCACCCACCCAGCACGCCCGCCTGCTGGCCTGGGTCGAGGAGATGGCCGCCCTCGCCGAGCCCGCCGACATCCACTGGTTCGATGGGTCCGACGACGAGGCCGAGTTGCTGGCCAAGCAGTTGGTCGAGGCCGGCACCTTCGTGCCGCTCGACGACGCGAAGCGGCCGAACTCGTACTGGGCGGCCACCGACCCGTCGGACGTGGCCCGGGTCGAGGACCGTACGTTCATCTGCTCGGAGCGGGCCATCGACGCCGGCGCCAACAACAACTGGCAGGACCCGGCCGAGATGCGCGGCACCCTCGATCGGCTCTTCCGCGGCTCGATGCGCGGCCGAACGATGTACGTCGTGCCCTTCAGCATGGGGCCGCTCGGTTCCCCGCTGTCCTACATCGGCGTGGAGATCACCGACTCCCCCTACGTTGCGCTCAGCATGCGAGTCATGACCCGGGCCGGCAAGGCCGCGCTCGACGTGCTCGGGTCCGACGGCG
>JBJTQX010000004.1:0-9959 GCA_046075855.1 Actinomycetes bacterium | reverse complement strand
TTGCCGTCTCCGCCTATGACGGTGTCGTCGCCGTTCTGGGTGGAGACCTTGTCATCACCGCTGCCCGCGTCGACGGTGTCGGAACCGTCTCCGGTCACGATCCGGTCGATGTCGCCGCCCCCCGTGACGGTGTCGTCACCGACTCTGGTGACGATGACGTCCGTTCCGGGGCCGCCATCGACGGTGTCGTCACCGTTCCCGGTCGTCACCTTGTCGTTTCCCGCCCCGGCGTCCACGGTCGAGGTGGTGGCGAGGGAACCGATGTAAGTGTCGCTCCCGTCGCCGAGGGTGGCATCCACCGAGGTGGCGAGGTCGGTGACCTTGACGACGTCGTTGCCGTCCCCGGTGTCCACCGTGTAGTCACCGGTTCCGTCGATGCAGACGACGTCATCGCCACTCGTCCCCGTGTACGAGGTATCGGTCGTCAGGGTCTGCGTGCACCCGGCAGCACCCGCAGGCTGCGATGCGATCCCGGACACTCCCGTCGCAATCAGCGCAAACACCGTGATCCCTGCGAGACGTTGTGCCAGCCTGCCCATCACGCTGCCCCCACCCGGAAAGTTTGTCCGGCAGAGGGTACTTCTCAGCCCCATTCATGGCCATATGCCCGATTTCTGGAGCAGGCCGACTACCGGGCGATGAGAGGCAGGGCCCGGCTCGCGTTCTGGAATCGGATGATCCGCGTTCGAGCACCCTCGACTACCTCTAGGCGGGGACTGCGCGGCATGGGTTTCCCGTCATCCCCACGAGGGCGGGGATGACGCGGTACGCGTTGGAACACCGGGTCGCGTGGTATTCCGGTCGGTGGGGCCGGTAGCCGCGTCGTATTGGAACGCCCGCCTGCTCAGTCGGCGTTCTCGGGTGGGATCGGCGCGGTGCACGCTCGGGTTCCGCAGACGTTGGGTACCCCACCGCGGTTGCGCATGAACGCCGACTTCAGGCGGCGCACCGCAGGGATGTTCGGGGTGTCGTCGTGGGGGTCGTGACCCTTGCGCGGCGGGAGGTTGGTGATGGGGGAACTCGGTGATCCGGTGTCCCAGAGCCAGTAGGTCGAACCGCTGGCCGGGAAGGTCCGGATCGGTCGGAGCAGGGGCTGGAGCCCGCGCAGCGCACTGCGTCCCGGGCGGGCGTTCGGGAGGTGCGCGGCCGCGCCCATCGTGATCGCCTCGACGGCGAGGCTGTACTCGCTCACCTGGTGGTCGCCCACCGCGCCGAGCAGCAGCACCTGGTGGCGTGGCGTGCCGGGGAGCGGGTCGTCGGTGATGTGGTTCGCGTACCCGTTCGTCTCGCCGCGGTCCCAGAGGAGCTGCGCGATCTCGAAGCCGAGCAGCCGGTCCTCGCGACGCGGGTAGGCCGGGCGCATGACCTGCAGGTACGTGTCGAAGTCCACTGATCGGTCGAGCAGGATCGAGTAGTTCATCCCGGCTTCGCCGAGCACGGCGCGGCGGAAGTCCTGCGCGACGGCGGTGAGCGCACCACCGAGGATCGCACCCTGGCTGTTGCCGTCGTAGAAGAGGCTCCGACGGTCGAGCGCCGGCCGACCGTCGAACTGGAACGCCGGGTCGCGCACGAACCCGTCGGGGTGGGTCATGGCCCGCCCGAGCACGAGGAAGGCGAGCAACCCCTGCTGCAGGCGATCGGCGAGGCTCGGGAACTTCGAGAGGTCACCGAGGATGGCCGCGGCGTTGCCGATGTCCTCCTCGGCCATGCCGTACCAGTCGGTGGCGCAGTAGGCGACGCCGTGCTGGGAGGACATCTTCTGGGTGAGGCTGCCGTTGACCTCGCCCTGGTCGCCGAGGAGACCGTGCCCGTACAGCGACATGCGCGCGGGGCGGTCCTTGGCAGCTGCCGGGAGGTTGCAGGTGAATGTGGCGGTGAACGTGCCGGGTTGGCGCTGGGGGACACCCCGGTCATCGAGCACGAGTCGACCGCCGGGCTCGCCTCCGTTCGTGAGGTAGAGCGGCATCTCGAAGGTGCCCTGCACCCGGCGGGCGAAGAACTCGTTCGGCTGCTCGGTCACCTGCGTGACGGTGAACCTCGGCGCGCCGCCGTCGAGCGAACGGAAGGTCTCGTCCCGCATGGCGACGAGCCGACCGGTGAGCGAGCGCGTGCTCGCCACGGTGAAGTCCCAGGCGAGTTGCAGCGACTTGCGCGCCACGCCGGCCCGGCGGAGCGCGCCGAACGTTCGCTCCATGGCTGAGCGGCGCGCCTCGAAGGTCGCGACCCGCGTGTTCCCGCCGTTGCGGTATGCGGCGAAGGCGGGTGTCGGCTCCACGGGACGGCCGGCAGTGGTGCGTAGACCGCGCAGCCCGACCACGATCCGGTGCCCGTCGGGGAAGTTGCCGACCGGGTGCACGATGAGCACGGGCACCTCGCCCGGGTCGGCGTTCGCATCGAGGTCGGCCCAGTAGGCGTGCCGCCGCTTCGCGGTGGCATCCCACAGCACGATCGGCGCGTTCGCGTCGAGGGACGCCGGCACCCGATCGACGGTCGGGATCCGAGAGCGTTCGGGGTCGAGATCCGGGATCCGCACGAGGATCGAGGATCCGGGGCTCCACCCGTCGGCCCGGTTCTGGTCGGTCACGTCGATGTGCACACCGGCCACGTTCGTGGGCATCGACTCCGCAGCGAGCGCGACGCGCCGCCCGGTGGGGGTCGTGGGGTCGGCCACGGTGAAGTGGTCGTTCGGGAAGGGGAAGAGGCAACTCGTACCGATCGGGTCGCACCGGGTCTGGGTGGCCGGGTCCACGCCGAGGTCGGCGAGGCTCACCGGCTCGGCGGCGGTGGCGCGTGCGCCAGCCGGCGCGATTGAGGCGCCGATCCCGAGGGTGGCGACGAGCGTCGCCGCAGCCCCGAGGCGGACGAGGAGGTGCGGGGACGAGCCACGGATTCGCATGGGTGCGGTCTACCAGCCCCGCCCCGTGCGGCGCGGGAGGTCGGCGCCACCGACTCGCGCGGTGGGCCGGCGGTGGCCCGCTAGGCCTCGCCCGAGCGTGCGGCGCGCACGTTGCGGGCGATCTCCTCGAGGTGGTCGTCCCAGGTGCCGCAGCACCCGCCCCAGATGTCGAGGTGCGGATGTGCCACGGCGAGTTCACCCATGAGCCGGCCGAGCAACGCGGGGTCGCCGGCCTCGAGGTGCCCGAGTGTGCAGAGCGCGATCTTGTCGGCCATGGCGGCGTTGGGGCGGAGAGCCCGCACCCGTTGGAACCACGGTCGCGATTCGACCGCGGGCAGGAACTCGTAGGGGTGCGAGCAGTTGATGCCGTAGAACGCGGGGCTCGCGTCTCCCGTCTGCGCGTCGATGTACTCGATCGCCTCGCCGACCGTGCCGCCTGAGAAGAGCCGATGATCGGCGTCGAGCGTGAAGGAGATGGAGAGTGGTACACCGATCGCGGCGGCCGCCCTCGCGAGGCCGAGTGCTTCCTCCACGCTCCCGAAGGTCATGGCCTCGGCGAGGTCCACTCCGGCCTCGGCGAGCGTGGTGAGCTGCACCGAGTGGTAGTCCTCGGCCTCGGCGGCGGTGATCGTGCGGTTCGCCTGGTAGGCGTCGCCGCGCGGGCCGATGATGCCGACGACCCGCAGGTCTGGCAGTTGGTTGGAGTACGGCGCGGAGACCTCGCGTAGGAACGCGATGCATCGGTGTTGGAACTCCTCGAGCGCCGCCGGCGAGTAGCCGAGTAGACCTGCCCAGTCGGGGCTGGCGCGGTAGTCGAGGCCGCCGACGATCGCGCCGAACCCGTGGCGTGCGGCGACGTCGAGGTACCGGCGGTACATGTCCTCGAGCGCGGCGAGGGCCCTCGGGTCGTCGAGCAACGGGAACATGGCGAACTCCGGCAAATCGAACCCGTGCTTGTACATGAGCTCGGTCTCCTGGCCGCCTTCGGTGAGGTAGTCGAGCCCGGGTGTCCTCGCGGGGAATGCGGCCATGCGCGGGTTCTACCAGTCCCCAAGTTGCCTCGCAGCGACACGGCTGCGCCCCCGGACGGCCGGGCCGGTTCTCAGACGGTTCTCAGGGTTCTCTCCACCAATCGCGGATCGCGGGGACGAGCATCACGGCGTGGACGACACCGGGATTCGGAGGTGTGAGATGTTCGGAACGACCGTGGAGACCAGGAACCGGGGCCGACGGGGCATCGTCGGCGGACTCGCCGTCGCGTTGCTCCTCTCCGCGTGCGGTGGGGCGCCGGCCACGACGGGGGAGGCCGAGGTGGCCAGCACCACGACGGCGCCCAGCGCGGCGGAGTCGGGCACCGATCCCTCAGTGGCCGATGCGACGGCCACCGGAGCGACGGGCCCGGCACCGACCGAAATGACGGCGGCGCCGAGCACGACCTCGACGACCACCGCCGCGCCCACGACCTGCCGGTCGGGTCGGACGACCGTCGTGTACCGGCGGATCGAAGGCGTGCCCGCACGCTCCACGAGCCTCGACGTGCACAACCCGAGCGGCGCCTGCGGGATGCCCGTGTGGGTCTGGGTCCACGGGGGCGGCTATCGCCGGGGCGACAAGGCCGGTCAGATCGCGGACAAGGTTCGGCTCGCCGCCCAGCAGGGATGGTTGCTCGTGAGCGTGAACTACCGGCTCACGGACCCGGCGAACCCGGTCGGCGCGCGGTTCCCCGACCACTACGAGGACGTCGCGGCGGCGCTTGCCTGGATCCGGCAGCGCATCGTTCCGTTCGGCGGTGATCCGACGCGGGTCGCGGTGTTCGGACACTCGGCCGGTGCCGACATCGTCTCCAACGTCGCGGTCGTGCCGGATCACCTCGCAAGCCGGGGTGTGGACCGTCGCTTCATCGACTGCATCGGGCTGCTCGACACGGGGGGCTACGACAAGGTCGCGGCGCTCGCCGCCGACAACCGCGCCTCGGAGATCGAGGGGCCCATGTGGGAGGCGGCGTTGGGGAACAACCCGGACTACCTCGTGGCGACGTCGGCGGCTCGGCAGATCCAACCGTCGACCTGGATGCCGGCGACCCTCGTGGCGCTCCGCGGTTCCGATGCACGCCGAGCGATCGCGGAGACCATGGTGACGGCGGTCCGCTCCACCGGTGCTGCGACGACGGTGGTCGATGCCCGGGGGCTCACCCACGGCGAGGTGAACACGCGCATCGGTGCGGCCGGGGACACCGTGATGACCCCGCCGGTCGTGGGGTTCCTGCGGACCTGCTTCGCCCGCTGAGGGGGCGGGCCGCTGGTCGGCGAATCCGCGCTCAAGTTCGATCGCTCAGGTGCCGATGGTCGGCTGTTTCGACCGCGGCGGGGGAGGACGAGCGTGGGGCAGGCGTGGAACTCGGGGTCGGGCGGGCTCGATCGGTGAGCGTCGGCGGCGGTCGCGAGGATCAGCTCGAGCTCTTCGGGGCGCCGCCCGTCGCCGTGACGGTGGAGGACCAGCTGCGGATCTTCGGACCGGCCAACCTTGATCGGTTCACGACCTCGGAGCTCATCGACATCGCGTTCCGGACTGCGAACGCTCTGCACGTCGAGCCGCGCCAGCACATCGTCAACGAACTCGCCCGTCGAGACATCCCGGCGACCGACCGTGAGGCGACCTTCCGGGTCCGTGACTGGTTCGTCCGGCTCGCGCAGCACGTCGATGTGGCGTGCCGGAGCACGGCCCTCCCCGAGGTCGACCCGGCCGAGGTGAACGCCGCAGTGCGCCCCCTGCTCGGCGTCATCGCGGCAGGACTCGCGAGCGACGCGGATCCGACCGTGCGCTCGACGGTCATCGATCGGTTCCTCGAGCCGGTGCGGGTGCGCTGCTGGGTGGAGGGTGCATCGCCGGCGAACCTGCCCGCGTGGACCTCGGCGTTGGAGCTCGCGCGGATCCTCGAGGTGCTGGTCGCGTACCGGTACGAGGACGTCATGGAGGGAGCGAAGATCGGCTCGGCGATCACGACCTTCGCGGAGGCCCTGAGCGTGGTCGGCGCGCTCGATCGGATCGTGTGGGCGCTGGCCGCCCGCCCGGAGCACCACAGGGTCGTCGCAGGGCTCCTCGGCGAGTGGGTCAACCACCTCACGGACGAGACCTCGCACAAGGTGCTCGCCCGCCTCGACGCGAACCGGGATCCGGAGTTCCTGCCGATCTGGGAGGTGTGCCATCCGGTGGTGCTATCGCAGATGGCTGCTCGTACGGCGCGGGATGCCGGAGCGTCCGCGGAGGCCGTCCTTGAACTGGATGGGGTGGGCGAGGGCGATCCCGATGAGGACGGCGAGGGCGGGACGGGGCTGTGCCGGCGCGGGGCGGACCTCGCGCGCCGCAAGCTCGTGGGGGCCGACTTCACGGGGGTCGACCTGACGAACGCCGACTTCCGCGGCTCGAACCTCCGGGGTGCCCTCTTCTACCGAGCGACGCTGGCCGGCGCGCTCTTCGACCGGGCGGACCTGACGGGCGCGACCCTGGCCGGTGCGAACCTGCAGGGGGCGAGCTTCTTCGCGACCGACGCGAGCCTCGCGTCGTTCATCGGGGCCGACCTACGGGGCGCCAACCTCACGGCGGGGCGTTTCCGCGGCGTCAACTTCCAGGACGCCGACCTGCGCAGCACCCGCATCGACGCGCTCGACGTCTACGGCGCGCACCTCGCGGGCTCGAGCCGCGACGAGGGGTTCCCGACGAGTTGCTGACCGCCCGCCGGCGAGGCGGGTGACCGATCAGTACTCGGATCGGTAGGTGCGGGTCGGTTGCTCGGCGCGTTCGCAGCCTGCCGCATGGGGCGGTCCCGTCGCACCGGGTGTGTCGGATGTTGCTCGAGTGGCCGAAAGCGTTGCGTGTTGGAACCGGGCGCTCGGCATGGTGACGTAGCCCCTCGACGGTCCGCGCCCTGCGGGTCGGTGCCCGCGAGGATGCCGCGAGGGACTCGACGGGCAGGTCCCGGGACGGAGTGGAGCGGTGGGACCGCGACGACGGGTACAGGTAGGCATCGGCGCGGGGCTCTTCGGACTCGCTGCGCTCGGCATCGCGTTCGGGCCGACCGCAGGCGCCGCGCCCCGCGGCCTGCCGTCGATCGTGCTGCGCGCGCCGGAGCCCGGTTCGTACCCGCGCGACACGGGTGGCGGGATCTGGGGTGACGGCCGGCAGTTGATGCCGTCGCTCGCCCCGCGTCCCGCATCGTGCGGCGACATCGTGTCGGTGCTCGTCGCGATCGACGTGCCCGCCGACGCCGAGCCCGCGGACCTCCGGGTGGTGCTGTCGCTGCTCCCCGAGATGACCGGACAGCCCGGAGCCGGTCTCGTGCCGGTCGACGGCGGCGTCGCGCTCACCCTGGCCGATTCGGGTGCGCACGGCGATGGTGGCTCCGGGGTGAGCGACGTGGTCGTGGTGCCCGCAGCCGACCCCACTGCCCACGGCGCGAGGTCCAACGTGGCGTTCACGGTCACCGATCTCGAGGCGGGTGAGCGTGTCATCGTCCGCAGCGACGCGCAGGTCGTGTGCCGAGCGGATGCCCGACCCACCGGGGTGCTGCAGGTCGCGGTCGACGGCGCGTCGATCGGCTCGATGAACGTGCCGGTCGGACGCCAGACCGTGCCGATCAAGATCGATGCGTCGAGCGTGCCGACGACGTCGACGACCACCACGACGACCACGTCCACTACCACGACCACATCCACGACGGTGCCCGTGGTCGCGCCCGACTCGCTCGGCAATCCGCAGGGGTTCCCCGGCGGAGCGAGTGCGCCGGCTTCCGCCGCGCGCCGCGCCGCGGTTGCGACGGCCCGGCGTGCGTCGTGCTCGCGTGGTGCAGCCGTCGCAGTGGCGGCCACCACCAGCGGCACGCTGCCGGCCGAGGTGTGCGGGGAGCAGGTGGCTCGAGCTGCGCTCGCCAGGACGGGCTCGCAGGGCCCGACGATCCTCGCGGTGCTCGGTGGGGTGGTGCTGCTCCTCGGTCTCGCGTCCGCCGCAGCCGCGCGACGGGCGACGGAGTCCGCGGCAGCCTGAGGGCGGGGCCATCGCCGGGAGCTGCCCGGCGCAGTTCAGTGCGTGGCGCTCGCGCCCTCCGAACGTGCGCCCGTTCCGCCGGGGGTTCCGTGTGCTGGAACACGCAGGCACCGGTCTCATTGGCACGCGGAACGGTCAGGTCGGGGGAGGCGGCCTCCCCGGGCCGGGGATGTCGGCCGATTGGGCCCTGGGTGACGCTGATGGCCGAGCACGGCGCGCCTCGCGTCGTGTCGTGACCGAGAGGGTATCCCCATGGGACGTCGTCGTTGGGCAGCAGGTGCTGCCGCGGTGTGGTTGGTCGGCTCGGCGCTCCTCGCCGTCGTTCCGGAGTCGGCGCACGCAACGGAGGAGGGCCAAACCTCGGCGTCGATGTTCCCGATCTTCGACGATCCCACCATCCCGATCCATCGAGAGACCACGGGCGACGACCACGTGGTGACGGCGTCCGGCGATCCCGGTCAGGACGCAACGCTCCGCTTCGAGAACAAGGGGCAGGTCGCGGCCTACCCGAGCACGGGGATCCGCGTGACGCTCCCGGCTGGGATGCAGGTCGCTCACGCCGATGGGCACCCGGGCGTCCCGGCGAGCCCCATCACCAACCGCCCGGTGGACGGCGACGTCGTCGGGACGAGCGAACTGTCCGCCCGGCTGCAGGCCCCCTACGGTGACTGCTCCTTCGAGATCACGCGTCACTACCGCTTCGTCTGGCACGAGGCGAACTGGCAGGCCGAGGACATCGCCAACAAGGTTGCCGAGATCGGCGTCGAGTTCGAGCGGATGGACGGGACCTGGGTTGATCTGTCCCCCCTCGGCGTGCGCTTCGATGTTCTCCAGAGCATGGATGAGCTCGGACAGCCCCAGTACGCACTCGAGATGCCGACGACGTTCACCGGAAACGGGTTCTTCTGCGACGCGTCCGACCCGGCGTTCACCTTCCGCGAGATCGGTGAGTTCTCGGCGCCGGAGGGGAAGGCGCTCCTGCGCAACTCGGTGTCGACCGAGCCGCAGACCGTCTGCGTCGAGGCGACCACGGTCGGCGGCTCGCTCGATCAGTGGTGCCGCGCCGTCGGTTCTGGCACCCCCGCCCCGGTCGACCCGACGAACGGTTCCGATGGTGACGGTTCGACGCCCCCTGCGGCGGATGACGCCTGCAAGGCCCCTGCGGGCGATCCGCCCGCCGAGCCGAGCGACCCTTCGCTCGAATCCGATGATTCGGGCCGACCCCAGCAGGGCGTGGGGGATGAACTGCAGGTGGCCCCGAACTTGCGAGTCGGAGTGCCCGAAGTCCACACGGTTCCGCATCGACCGCTTCCGCACCCGAGTGGGGCCCCCGACCTTCGGGACGTTGTGTCGCTCCCAGATCGTTCAGGCTTCACCATTCCGGGCCGGGAGATCGCGGCCCCGGAAACCGACGGCGCCCGAGGTTTTCCGCCTGACGGCGAGATCGACGGTCCGCGCAATGTCGGTGACGGCCTCGGATGCTTCCCGGCCGTGCCATGGCCGGCAGCGGGCGATGGCGGGGAACTCAACTACTGGCTGTGCCTCGGGTGACGACCCGGCAGTCGGGTGTCGGCAGTTCGCGGCGCGACCATCAGCGCAACGGTTGATGGACGCGCAGCCCGCGGCGTGACGCCCCAGAGATTGAGCAGGGCGATGGCCGATCCCGATTCGCCGAACGTGGCGAGTCGGGACCGGAGCCGTCGAATCTCTGGGGCGTCGCCGCCGGCGAAGGCTGGAGTGACCGACGGGTCGCTCGCCGGCGCGGATGTCGCGCTAGCTGAGGTCGAGCATCCCAGCGAGCACGTCGCGGATGGTCCGCCACGAGGATCCCGCGCGGGTACCCCAGAACCCCCGGGCATGGGCAGCCTCGCCGAGCGCGACGTCGCACACCCCGACGGTCTGGTGCGTCGCCGACCAACCCGCCAGGGAGGGTGCATCGGCCCCGGGCAACATTGCGGTGGCCGAGAACGGGGGGACCACAAAGCCGTCGGCGGTCGTCGTCGGCACCATGACGAGCATGGCG
>JBJTQX010000003.1:0-4289 GCA_046075855.1 Actinomycetes bacterium | reverse complement strand
GTGCGCTCGACGTGCTCGGCACCGACGGCGAATTCGTGCCCTGCATGCACTCCCTCGGCGCGCCCCTCGCCGAGGGCCAGGAGGACTCGGCCTGGCCGTGCAACCCCGACGAGAAGTGGATCGTGCACTTCCCGGAGACTCGCGAGATCTGGTCCTACGGCTCCGGCTACGGCGGCAACGCGCTGCTCGGCAAGAAGTGCTTCGCGCTCCGCATCGCCTCGGTCATCGCCCGTGACGAGGGCTGGCTGGCCGAGCACATGCTCATCCTCAAGCTCACGAACCCGGCCGGCGCGGTGCGCTACGTCGCGGCAGCCTTCCCCTCGGCCTGCGGCAAGACGAACCTCGCCATGCTCATCCCCACGATCCCGGGCTGGAAGGCCGAGTGCATCGGCGACGACATCGCGTGGATGAAGTTCGGACCCGACGGTCGCCTCCGGGCCATCAACCCCGAGTTCGGCTTCTTCGGCGTGGCCCCCGGCACGAACATGGACACGAACCCGAACGCCATGCTGACGCTCACGGCGAACACGGTGTTCACGAACGTCGCCCTCACCGACGACGGGGACGTGTGGTGGGAGGGCATGACCGAGGAGCCCCCCGCCCACCTCGTCGACTGGAAGCGCAACGACTGGACCCCGGCGTCCGGCACCGACGCGGCCCACCCGAACTCCCGGTTCTGCGTGCCCGCCTCGCAGTGCCCGGTGATCGCCGACGAGTGGCAGGACCCTGCGGGTGTGCCGATCGACGCCGTGCTGTTCGGTGGTCGGCGGGCCTCGACGGTGCCCCTCGTGTTCGAGTCTCGCGACTGGGAGCACGGGGTGTTCGTCGGCGCCACGATGGGTTCGGAGAAGACCGCGGCGGCCTTCGGCGGGCTCGGTGACCTGCGTCGCGACCCGATGGCCATGCTGCCGTTCTGCGGGTACAACATGGGCGACTACTTCGCGCACTGGCTCTCGATGCCCGAGCGGGCCGAGCGCTCGAAGCTGCCCCGGATCTTCGGGGTGAACTGGTTCCGCAAGGACGCCGACGGCCGGTTCCTGTGGCCCGGCTACGGCGAGAACTCACGGGTGCTCAAGTGGGTGTTCGAGCGCTGCGAGGGCACCGGCACCGGGGCCGAAACCCCGATCGGGACCGTGCCGACCCTCGACGACCTCGACCTCGACGGCCTGGGCGCGGACCCGGCGACCATCGCCGCGGCGGTGGCGGTGGACCCGTCCGAGTGGCGGCAGGAGGCCGGCTTCATCCGCGACCACTTCGACTCGGTCGGCGAGCGTCTGCCCGCGGGCCTGCGCACGCAGCTCGCGGACCTCGAGGCCCGGCTGGGCTGACACCCGGCCCCCGGTCCTGCGGCCCGTTCCCCCGCCCGTGCGGGGCCACGGTCGCGTCGGTCAGCCCCGGCCGCGACCGGCCCGGGCCGCCCGACGCGCGTGGCGCTCGATCGCGAGGTCGATGAGGCGGTCGAGCAGCATCGGGTAGGGCAGGCCGCTGATCTCCCAGAGCCGCGGGTACATGGAGATCGGCGTGAAGCCGGGGATGGTGTTCACCTCGTTCACGAGGAACCCGCGCCCCCAGGCGGCGAGGAAGAAGTCGACCCGGGCCATGCCCTCGAGCCGGCAGGCCCGGAACGCGTCGACGGCCAGCGCGCGCACCGTCGCCTCCTGATCGGGCGAGAGGTCGGCCGGCGCGATGAGCTGCGCCGCGCCGTCCTCGTACTTGTCCGCATAGGTGTAGAACTCCGCGCCCGGCACGATCTCGCCGGGTCGTGACGCCTCGGGGTGGAGGTCGCCGAGTACCGACACCTCGATCTCGCGGCCCTCGATCGCCTCCTCGATGACCACCCACTCGTCGTAGACGAGGGCGAGCGCGAGCGCCCGGCAGAGTTCGTCGCGGTCGTGCGCCTTCGAGACGCCGACCGAGGACCCCATGTTCGCGGGCTTCACGAAGAGCGGGAGGCCCAGCTCGGCGATCGCCGCGTCGCAGGTCGCCTCGGGGTCGTCACCGTCGCGGTGCTCACGCCACGCGGCGACCGGGAGTCCGGCGGCGACGAGCGCTCGCTTCATCATCGCCTTGTCCATCCCCACCGCCGACCCGAGCACGCCCGAACCGACGTAGGGCAGCCCGGCCAGCTCGAGGAGGCCCTGGAGCGTGCCGTCCTCCCCGTAGGGACCGTGCACGAGCGGGAGCACGACGTCGACCGCGAGCGCGCCGGCCGCCGGTTCGGCCACCGCGGCCCCGATCGCGGGCACCGGCTCACCCGATACCGGGAGCCCGTCGGGCGGCGCCGCGGCGGTGGGCTGCGCGAGCAACGCGCGGGCCTCAGCGGCATCGAGCCACCGGCCGTCGCGGTCGATGGCGATCGGCACCACCTCGTAGCGCTCAGGGTCGAGGGCCCGGGCCACCGAGGTGGCGGTCACCCGCGACACGTCGTGCTCGGCCGACCGGCCGCCGAAGATGAGCAGCACCCGACGTCGGCTCACCGCGCGACCTGCAGGACCGCACGGATGCCGAGACCCATGATGAAGAGGCCACCGAACCCGTAGAGCATCTCGAGCCTCCCCTTCATCGACCCGCGGTACTGGTAGAGCAGCCCGACCGTGATGAAGATCACGAACCCGTAGAACATGTGGAACCTCGGCACCTCGTAGCGGTCGCTGGCCACGAGGATCACGCCGATGAGCACCTGGAGCAGCACCGCGATCTCCGCGGCAACCGTGCAGATCCACACGGCCCGGCCGCGCCACCGGGGCACCCGCCAGGCCACGAGCGCCACGGTGCCGGCGATCGCGTTCGCGACGATCGCCACGTACCCCCAGGTCGCGTGGAAGGAGTGGAGCGCCTCGATGACCGCGCCGCCTAGAGCGCCGAGTCGTCGGACTCGGAGGGCGCGAACGCGCTCTGCCCGCCGCGCAGGATGTTCTTGAGCACCTTGCCCGCCGGGTTGCGGGGCAGGGGCGCATCGACGAACTCCACGTACTCCGGCACCTTGAAGTCGGCGAGGTGCTGCCGGCAGTGGGCCCGGAGGTCCTCGGCGGTGGCGGTCGAGCCGGGCCGCAGCTGCACCACGGCCTTGACCTCCTCGCCGAGCTCCTTGTGGGGCACGCCCACGATGGCGGCATCGAGCACGTCGGGGAAGTCGAAGAGCACGTTCTCGACCTCCACGCAGTAGATGTTCTCGCCGGCTCGGATGATCATGTCCTTGGCCCGGTCGACGAGGTAGAGGAAGCCCTCCTCGTCGAGGCGGCCGATGTCGCCGGTGCGGAACCACTTCTCGGGCGTGAGCACCTCGGCGTTGGCGTCCGGGCGGTTCCAGTAGCCGCGCACCATGACCGTCGGGCCGCGGAACCACACCTCGCCGGTCTCCCCCACCTCAGCGTCGCGCCCCTCGTCGGTCACCACGCGCATCTCGACCGTCGGTACCGGGCGGCCCACCGAGCCGGGGTGGCTGAAGTAGTCGGCGCCCGCGTTCACCGTGGCCACCGAGGCCGTCTCGGTGAGCCCGTACGCGGTGGTGAGCGCGCGCTTGGCCTGCGGGAAGCACTCGTCGATGCGGGCCACGAGCTCGGGGGCCGCCGGCGCGCCGCCGTACGAGATGCGGGTCACCGAGGAGAGGTCGTAGCGCGCGAAGTTCGGCGACTCGACGATCCGCCACATGATGGTCGGCACCCCGCCGATCGCGCCGATGCGCTCGCGCTCGATCGTGGCCATCGCGTGGTCCGGGTCGAACCGGCCCGGCGGCATGAGCACCAACTTCGCCCCGGTGGCGTACGCGGTGACCATCGTCGCGAGGCAGCCGGTGACGTGGAACAGCGGGACCACGAGGAGGCTCGCCGCCTGGTGGGGGCTCTCGATTCCGCCGTTGCGCATCGCCCCGACGATCCCGCCCACCATGATGTTCTGGAGGTTCGCGATCACCTGCCGGTGGGTGATCGTGGCGCCCTTCGGCTTCCCGGTCGTGCCCGAGGTGTAGAGGATCGCCGCGAGGTCGTCCTCGGCCGGGGCCGGTCCGTCGACCGCCGGAGCCGCCGGGTCGGCGAAGATCGGACCCGCGGGCTCTGCCCGACCGTCCGGCGCGTCGAGTCCGACCACCGCGACGCGCTCGAGTGCGGGAAGCCCGTCGGCGATGCCGCGCACGAGGTCCCAGCGCCGCGGGTCGCAGACCATCACCCGGGTCCCCGAGTCGCCGAGCGCGTACTCGAGCTCCTCGGTCTTCCACCACGCGTTGAGCGGGACCGCCACGAAGCCCGCAGTCGCGCAGGCCCAGAACAGCGCACCCACTCGACCGAGTTCGC
>JBJTQX010000002.1:0-14337 GCA_046075855.1 Actinomycetes bacterium | reverse complement strand
CTGGGGGGATTTCTTCCTCGCCGGGTCGATAGGGGGTCGGGGTGGGCGGCAACCCGGGGATGGGGGGATGGGACGGGGGTCACCGCCGACCTCCGTCACCGTCACGCCCGATGTTCGCGCCCGCGGATCACGGCCGCGGGGCAGCTGTGTGAACGCCGCGTCACGCGCCGCTGTCGTCGTCCTCGCGCTCGATGGCCTCGTAGACCTCCTCGCGGTGGACCACCACGTCGCGCGGCGCCTCGATCCCGAGCCGCACCTGGTCCCCTCGCACCTCGAGCACGCGCACGACGATCGAGTCGCCGATCATGATCGCTTCCTGTTCGCGTCGGGTGAGCACGAGCATGGGGACTCCCCTCCATGGGCCGGCGCACGGTGGCGCCGTGATCGGTGCGCCCGAGGGCGCGTGGTGCGACGACGATCCTAGAGGGGTGCCGTGACCATGGTGGGGCCCACGACGAGCACGGGACGATCGGCGGTGTGCACGGTGGTCATGGTGACGCTGCCGATCGTGATGCGCGGCACCCCGACCCGGCTGTGCGTGGAGAGCGCGATCGCCTGGGCCCCGAGCTCCCGAGCCCGACGCGTCAGCACGCGGGCCGGCGAACGATCGTGGACCACCTCGTGTCCGATCCGCAGGGATCCTCCCCCGGTGTCCGGTTCGCGCATCGCCGCGGCGACCCGATCCTGCGCCGCGTCCGCGAGGGCCTCGTCCTCACCCGGCGACAGGACGGAGAGCAGGTGCACCCCGGCCGCGTGCGCGCGGGCCCAGCGCGCGGCGGTCGCGGTCACGAGGCGCGCCGTGGGGTGCTCGTCGATGCCGACGAGCAGATCCCCCACACCCGCCTCCCCCGACGACGACGGCACCACGACCTCCGGCCCGACGACGAGGACCGGCCCGGGAGCCCGTCGGAGCACCTCCTCGGCGACCGAACCGAGGATGGCCTGACCCAGCCCACCGCGGCCGTGGCTGGTCATGACGATGAGCGGTGCCATGACATCGCGGGCGACGAGGGCGATCGCCGGCCCTGCGGTTCGGTCGTGGATGACGATGGCCTCGGCCTCCGGGTGGCCGCAGCGCTGCGCGAGCCCCTCGAGGTAGGCCCGCGGTTCCTCGAGGTCCTGCCCCCACCGCGTCGCCATGAACACCAGCTCCGCGCCGAACCGCCTCGCCGCCGCGATCGCGTGGGGCAGGGCCCGCTCCGCGGTGGTCGATCCGTCGAGCGGCACGACGACCGTGCCCACCAGCCGGGTGTCGGTCAACTCCGGGTGCACCGTGGTCATGTCCACCTCCCTGACCGGTCGATGCTCCCCCACCGCACCGGCGACGGGTAGGGCTGGAGGTCGGGAACCGGACCGACGGGTCGGTTCGACGCGGTTCGCTCAGGGGGTGACGCCGGGCGCCGGATCGGTGCGCGCGTACACGTCGACCTTGATCGGCAGGTTGTTGAACACGTTGCGCTCGATCCGAGCCCGGCAGACCGGCCGGTACTGGAGGAAGGTCCGGTTGATCGCGGTCGTGTCGATGAGGTGATCGGAGAACCACCCACCTCGATAGATCGAGTTGAAGTCGAACGGCGTGAACACGAGCACCTTCGGCGGTCGGCGTTCGAGGATGCGCGTGAGCTCGGCGGCGTTGAGGATGCGCAGCTCCCGCGCCCGGGCCGTGCTCACCTCCTGGTACGAGAACGACCCGAGGGATGCGCCCGGCACCGCCCGTCGTCCGGTCTGGAGCACGACCTCCTCGACGTAGAGCGCGAGCACCTCATCGTCGGGCGTCGAGTGATCCCGGATGCAACGGTTGATCGGTTCGAGCCCCGCGATGCTGCCCCGCCAACCGGGCCGACCCAGGTAGTCGCGGTGACCACCCGTCACCGCGGTCGCCACGATGCCCACCGCGAGGAAGCCGAGCAGCGTGCGCCGAGCCCGCTCGTGGTCGATCGGCGCGAGCTCACCGACCGCCCGCAGGATCACGAGCACCGACCCGACGACGACCACCCCGATGAGCGGCGCGAGGTACTCCTCGGTGAAGAAGATGCCCCCGCTCTCGTGGAGCAGCACGAAGATCGGGATGCCGACTGCGAACGCGACGGCGTCGAGGCGACGCCACAGCCAGGCGCGCATGGTCGGGGTGCGCAAGGCCGCGACGAGCGCGACGAGCGCGAGCGTGATGGGGCCCGGCCAGGCCCGCAACGCGCCGAAGCTCCGGCTCACGTAACGACCCGGTCCGTCCTGCCGCACGAGCGCGAGGTGGTGGTACTCGTAGAGCCCCCAGTGGGCCTGCGGCCACTCGCGCCAGAGCAGCAGGGCGAACGGCACCGAGACGATCGCCGCCGCGAGCACGACGTTGCGTCGGGTCGCCCGCTCCGGTGCCCGGATGAGGAGCGCGAGGACCAGCGGCGCGGCAATGGCGATGCCCGTGGTTCGGGTCGTCACGAGGCCGACCGCGAGCGCCGCCGCGAGCGGGTACCCGACCCGGGGTCGGGGCCCACCGGCCAGCAGGAACACGATGGCCGCGAGCAGGAGGAAGCAGAACGAGTAGGTCTTGGTGATCGAGAGCCAGTAGGGAAGCGACGGCACGGTTGCGAGCAGCGCGACCGCGGCGATGAGGGCAGCCCGACGACCACCCACTCGGTGAGCGGTGGCGACGAGCAGGCCGACCCCGATCGCGGCGGTGAGGACCGACACCGCCCGGGTCATCCCGAGGTTGGGCCACAGCGCGACGAACGGCGCGAGGAAGGTCGGGTACCCGGGCCCCTGAGCGAGGGCGAAGTCCCGGTAGGGCACCTTCCCCTCGCCGATGGCGCGCGCCGCGAGGCCGTACCAGCCCTCATCGCCGTTCACGACGCCGAGCCAGGCGAAGAGCGCCCCGACGGCGGCGGTCGCCACACCGGCGAGGATCCCGGCGCGCCACGCCCCCCCGGGTCGGTCCATCGCCGCAGCGTACCCACGCGATCCGACCCTCCGGACCGCAGTGGGCGCGGTCCGGACACGGTGCACGCGGTAGTACCGTGACTCCCCCGGGGCCGGGGGAGCCCCGCGGAGCGCACGGCGGCGCGACCGGGATCGGCGACCCGCGGTGGGAGGCCGAGGCCCGAGATGCCACAGGACAGGTCGGGGACGAACGGAGCCGCACCCGCCGTCGGGCGCGGGAACCGCGCAGAGCGCTGGTCGCTCCTCGCGTTCGCGCTGCTCGCCTACGTCCCGCTGCTGCTCACCGACATCGGTCGCACGGCCGCCGACACGAAGTCGTACCTCTACCTCGACCCGTCGCGGATGCTCTCACGCGCGGTCTCGATGTGGGATCCGCACCTCGGCCTCGGGACCACCACCCACCAGAACATCGGCTACCTCTTCCCGATGGGGCCGTTCTTCTGGTGCACCGAACGCCTGCTCCACCTGCCCTCGTGGGTGGCCCAGCGCCTGTGGCTCGGCACGCTGCTGCTGCTCGCAGGACTCGGGGCCCGGTACCTGCTCCGCACGCTCGGGGTGCGCGGCCCCGGCCTCACCGTGGCGATGCTGGCCTACGCGTTCACGCCGTACGCGCTGCAGTACTCGTCACGGCTCAGCGTGCTGCTCAGCCCGTGGGTCGCGCTGCCCTGGCTCATCGCGTTCACCGCCCGAGCCCTGGCCAAGCCCGGATGGCGGTACCCCGCACTCCTGGCCATCACCGTGCAGCTCGCCGGTGGGGTCAACGCGTCCTCCCTCTTCTTCTCGCTGCTCGGCCCGATCATCTACACGTTCCACGCGCTCCTCGTCACCCGCGACACCGACCTGCGACGGGTCGGTGCCGCGCTCTGGCGCACCGCGGTGCTGCTCGCCGCGACCTCGGTCTGGTGGCTGTCGGGCCTCTGGGTCGAGGGTCGGTACGGCCTCAACGTGCTGCAGTACACCGAGACGGTCCAGGACGTCTCGCGCACGCTCTTCCCGTTCGAGCTGCTGCGCGGGCTCGGCTACTGGATGTTCTACGGCCGGGATCCGGCCGGAGCGTGGAACGACGCGGCGGCGCTCCTCGCCCGCAACCCCTTCGTCGTCCTGTGCACGCTCCTCGTTCCCGCGGCGGCGCTGCTGGCCGGCGCGGTCCTGCGGTGGCGACACCGGTTCCTGTTCGTCGCGCTCATCGTGAGCGGCCTGGTCATCGGCGTCGCCGCGGCCCCGTACGACGATCCCTCGTTCGCCGGTCGGGTGTTCAAGGCGTTCGCCGCGGGTTCGAGCCTCGGTCTCGCACTGCGCAGCACCGCGCGGGCCACACCGCTCGTCGCCCTCGGCGTGGCCGCACTGCTGGGGGCCGGCGTGAGCGCGTGGTGCGCGCGGCTCGAACGTCGATCGCGGCCCATCGTCGCCCGGGCCCTCGCGTTCGCGGTCGCCGGGCTGCTGCTCGTGAACGCGACGGGACTCTGGACGGGTTCCTACCTCACCGACTACCTCGAGCACCGCGAGGTACCGAACTACTGGCGCGACGCGCTCGCCGTCGTCGACGCCCGCGGCCAGGGGACCCGGTTCGTGTCGATCCCGGGTGCCGACTTCGCGGCCTACGCGTGGGGCGACACGATCGACCCGATCGAACCCGGCCTCGTCGATCGGCCGTTCGTGACCCGCGAGCTCGTGCCCTGGGGTTCCGGTCCCGGCGCCAGCCTCGTCGCCGCCTACGACTCGGCCATCCAGAACGGCGACCTCGAGCCGGAGGCGATCGGTCCGGTGGCCGGGTACATGAACGCCGGAGACATCGTCGTGCGGTACGACATGGAATCGGGTCGCTACTCGACGGTCCCCGCCCCCCAGCTGGCGCGCCGGCTCCGAGCCGCCACCGGCCGGGGTATCGACGCCCCGATCCTCTTCGGCGATCCGTCGTCCGTGCGCGCCCTGCGGTCGTCGAGTGAGGCCACCCGCCGCACCTCCTTCCCGGTGGTCGGTATCGCCGGGGTGCCGGGGGCCACCCCGATCGTGCGCGCCCAGTCCACGGCGGTGCCGCTCCTCGTGGCCGGCGACGGTCGAGCCATCATCGACCTCGCGGGAGCCGGCCTGCTCGACCCGGCCCGCCCGCTGCGTTACGCCGCGGACCTCGTGGGCGATCCGGCCGCGCTGCGGTCGCTCCCCGAGGACGCCGTGATCGTGCTCACCGACACCAACCGCCGCCGCGGGGAACGCGGCGCGTTCGGGTTCCGCTACGGCTACACCGAGGCGACGGGCGAGTCGCCGCTGGTCCCCGACATCCACGACCAGCGGCTCGACGTGTTCCCGGGCACCGGCGACGCCTCGCGCACGGTCACGCGTCTCGACGGCGTCCGGTCAGTGCGCGCCTCCTCCTACGGCTCCTCCTTCGGCTACACGCCGGAGGAGCGGCCGGCCGCAGCCTTCGACGGCAACGTCACCACCGCCTGGACCGCTGAGACCTCGGACCGACGGCCGCGCCTCGCCGTCACCCTCGATGCGCCGATCACCACCGACCACATCGGCGTGGCCCCGCTCGTCGCGAAGGTGCGCTACCCGACGAAGGTCGGGCTCCGCTTCGACGGTGGTCCTCCGATCGTGCGGCGGCTGGCCGACCCGCGCACCGCACCGCTCGGACAACTCCTCCGGTTCCCGGCCCGGAGGTTCCAGCGACTCGAGCTCGAGGTGCTCGAGACGCGCAGCCGCGCCCGGGTCGATCCGGCCTCATCGCGGGCACAGGTCGGCTTCACCGAGATCGCGATCACCGACTCGGCCCCCGGCGCGCGCACGGCGCGCCTCACCCAGACCCAGCGGGTGCCCACCGACCTCGTGCGCGCGCTCGGTCCGCGCACCGCGACCCACCCGTTCGTCGTGCTCCTCACCCGCGAGTCGACGATGGACCGCTACGGGATGCGACGGGCCTTCACCACCCCCACGCCACGGCGGTTCCGAATCGATGGTCAGGCCCGCCTGTCCACCCGGGCCGGTGACGCTGCGGTCGACGCGCTCCTCGGCATCCCGGGCGCGGACGCGGGCGGGGTGACGGTGGCCTCCAGCCAGCGCAGCGGTGACCTGCGCCACCGTGCGTCCACCGCGCTCGACGGTGACCCGGCGACCTGGTGGGTCGCGGTCGTCGGCCCGAAGCAGCGGCCGCAGCTCGAGGTCACCCTGCCGACCCCGACCACCATCGACCACCTCGACCTCCAGCTCCGGACCGGACGCGACCTCGCCGCACCCTCGAGGCTCACCGTGACGAACGGTACCGAGTCACGCACGGTCGACCTCGGGGCGCCGGTGCCCGGCCCGCGTCGCACCGCGTCGATGCGCGCCGAGTTCGCGCCGCTCACCGGTACGAACCTCACCGTGCGGATCGACTCGGCACGGCCCTCCGGCCGTCGCGACGGGATGGCGCCCGTGGTCGAGGTACGCGAGCTGGGGCTGCCCGGCGCACGGGTCGCAGCCATCCCGGCGGCCTTCCCCGATCGCTGTACCACCGGCCTCGTCTCGGTGGACGGGCGCGACCTGCCGGTGCGGCTCACCGGATCGCCGCGCGCCGCGATCGCCGAGCGACCCGTCGCCGTCGAACCCTGCGGGGAGGCAGCCGACCTCACCCTCGCCGGCGGGAGCCACGACGTCGTGGCCTCCGACCCGCTCGCCGGCATCCCGGACGCCCGAGCCGTCGCGATGACCCGGATCACGCTCGCATCCGCAGCCGACGGTGCACCCCTCGAACCCACCGCCCTGCTCGCTGCGGTCCGCGGCACCGACGCGCCGCCGGCCACCACGGTGACCGAGCACGGTCCGACCCACATCTCGGTGCGCGTCGCACCTGCGGCCCGGCCGTCGTGGCTCGTGCTCGGCCAGAACATCAACGACGGCTGGCACGCAACCGTGGACGGTCGCGACCTCGGCGCGCCCACCCTCATCGACGGGTTCGCGAACGGGTGGCGAATGCCGGCGCACGCCGACCCGGCAACGGTCGAGCTGCGCTGGACCCCGCAGCGCACCGTGGACATCGCGCTGTGGCTCTCCGCGCTCGCCGGCCTCGTCTGCCTCGGCATCATCGTCACCACCCGACGTCGTCCCGTCGACGCGGTCCCCGGTGATGCCCGGGACGTGCAGCCTGCGGTCGAGGGGTTCGGCCTACGCTCGAGCCGAGGGGGACCCGGGGTGAGCCCACGGGCCGGCCTCATCTGCGCGCTCGCGATCGGCGGGCTCGCAGTGGTCTTGACCCGACCGTGGATCGGGATCGTCGTCCTCGCGGCCACGCTCCTCGCCGCCCGCGACCTCCGGCTGCGCGCGCTCGTACGCCTCGCGCCGGCAGCGATCATCGTCGCGGTCGGCATCGGGATCGCGACCACGATCCTGCTCGGCGACGTGACCCCCGGCATCGATTGGCCCGGCGAGTTCGCGCTCGCGTCCGGCCCCACCTGGATCGCGGTGTTCCTCGTGCTCGCGGAGTGCACCTTGAGCGCGGTCGAGGACGCTGCGGTGGGCCGCCAGGGACTCGAACCCTGAACCTGCGGGTTAAAAGCCCGATGCTCTGCCAGTTGAGCTAGCGACCCACCGCCAAGTTAGTGGCCGCGCCGGTCACACCCCGTCCGACGCGGCGATCGTGAACTCGACCGCACGGTGGTCGGAGGGACCAGCGACCTGGGGCGTCTTCGGCGTGCGGACGGCCACGTGGGGCACGACGGTCACCGTTGCCACGACGTGATCGATGCAGAGCTTGCCGTGGGTGGGCCAACCGTCGCCCGCTCCCTCGACGCCACGGTCAGCGGGACAGCAGCAGTCCGTGAGCCCGGCATCGCGGACCTTCGCGAAGAACTCCTTGCCGGCAGTGCCCGGGTGGTCGAGGTCCCAGGCTCGGGCCTCGTTCCAGTCGCCGGCCGCGACCACGGGCACCCCCCGCGCGGCGACGATCCCGACGGATCGCAGCACGAGGTCGGAGTCCCAGAGCCCGCACGAGGGCCGACCCTCGGGGAGGTCCTGATGACAGCTGCGCCACTGATCCGCCCACTCCTCCGAGACGCGGTTCGGCGACGCGTGCACGCTCATGAGCACCACCGCACCGACGCCCGGCAGTTCCACCGCGGCCGCCGCGACGTAGGAGCCGTGGTACGCCGAAGTCGGGAACTCCGACGCGAGGAGACCCCGCGCGGTGATGCAGTCGCGGACGAGCACCACGGAACGAGCCCGATACGTCGGGCCGGTCGAGGTGAACTGCTGGAACCCGCGCTCCGTCCAGATGCGGATCCAGTCATCGTCCGGGACCTCCTGCGCGAGGACCACGTCGTACGCGTCGACGTGTTCCTCGGCCCAGGTCTGCGTGCTCGCCCGGTACTCCGAGGCCGTGGGTCCCGCGCCCCCGAGGTTCACCGTGACCAGCCGAGTGCCTGCCCCGCTCATCCGAGCCCCTTCCGGAATGCTGCGTGGTCATCGACCACGCTCCAACATGCCACCTCGAACCCCAAGCGTCGGATGTGACGACGCAGGTCGCTGGCGTCGAGGGTGCCGCACCGCATCGTACCGAGCAGCGCGACCATGCCCTCCTGGAAGGCGTCGGGCACCCGACGCCACGGGAGGTGCGCCTCGATCGCGGACCACAGCTGGACTCCGTGGAACCGGAGCATGATCGACTCCGCCTCCTCCCGCACCGCGGGCGGGACCAACTCGCCGTGCTGCACGGTCCACAGCAACCGCTCTTCGGTCGCGTAGTAGGAGCCGTCGCGGGTGGCGAACCGGATGCGCCGTTCCGCCGTGTGCCAGGCCCGCCAGACCGCACGACGAGATGCGAGGTACTCGGAGCGCGAGGCGCAGACGACCATGGACCCCGTTATCGCGCGGGGGTCGGACACGTTCGGGTCAGCGCGCAGCGGTGCGCTCCGGGATGCCGACGAGCACGGTGGCGACCGTGCCGAAGATGAGGCCGATCCCTGCGCCGCCGACGACGTCGAGGGGGAGGTGCACGCCGAAGAAGACGCGAGCGAACGCGACGGCCGCGGCGAGCACCCAGAGGCCCGTGCGGATGTGGCGACCGACCCACGGCACGAGCGCGGCGACGATCGCTGCGGCCACCGCGGCGTGCCCCGAGGGGTAGCCGTTGCCGCTCGCTCCGAGCGTCCGGACGTGGACCCCGGCGAGGAGGGCGGCGGGGCGGGCACGGTCGGCCAACTCCTTCGCGCCCTGGGCCGCGAGGTAGGCCGACCAGCCGCCGAGCGCGACCGCGAGGCCCGGCGCGAGTCGCCGGTAGACGATCGTCAGCACCGGCAGGGCGAGCATCCAGGCCCAGGACGAGCCGAGCTGCATCGGCAACCACAGGAGCAGCCGGAGCGGGTCGGGCAGGTCGTTCACCGTGCGGAACAGGCCGCGCTCCCAGCCGGCGACCTGCGGGTGCGTCACCGCGAGGAGCAACCAGCTCACCCCGACCAGCGTGCACCCGAGCGCCACGCCGCGTGACGCGTCGCGCCAATCGCGCCGGAGCGGCGCGGTGCGCAGCGCGCTCCAGCTCCAGCCCACGGGCGGCGAGGGTTCGGTCGGCTCGGCCACCGTCTCAGGCCGAGGCGATCTCGATGCGCCCCGCGTCGATCTCCCGTCGCAACGCGGCGTGGTCGCGCTCCACCTGGTCCGCGTAGGCCGCGGCGAACGAGGCCAGCGCCCGGTCGAACACGTCGCTCACCCCGAGGTAGCCGTCGATCGCATCACCGTCGCCGCTGCGCACGTGGGCCCGGGCCAGCGTGACCCCGCAGAGCCGTGCGTAGTGCACGAAGCCGGCCGGGCTCATGAACGCGAGGTCGAAGGAGCCCTTCATGTCGCGCAGCTGCCGGAAGTAGAAGTCCTCGCCGGTGGGCGCGTAGGTGGCCCAGCCGAGGAAGAGGTCGCTGGCCGCCTGCATCAGACGTTGGCCTGCGACCACGCGCTCCCCGTGCGTCGCGAACTCGCTCGGGCCGAGGTACGGCTCGAAGACCGACGGGTTGGCCTGCTTGAACTGGAGCAGCAGCGGGAATCCGCCGTCGTCGACGAACACCGCGAAGAGCGCCCGGGTACCGACGCTGCCGACCCCGACCACTTTCCGGCCGAGTGCCTCGAACCGGAAGCGGTCGAGCAGGTGGCGGCGGTCGACGCTGAGCGTCTCGCGGTAGTGCGCGAACGCGGCATCGAACGCGACGCGATCCGCGCCCTCGAGCGCGAGGGGCATGACGAGCGGGGGTGCATCGATGATGCGGTGACGACCGTCCTCGTCGACCTCCGTGAGCCGGCTCACGGCCCGCTCGTTCGTGCGCTTGCGGGCCTTCTCGATCTGCCGTCGGGCCCGTTCGATGGTCTTGCGGTCGCGGCCCACGTCCAGGCCGAGCAGGGACAACTCGAACGAGGACACTGCACCCCGGTCACCCCGACGCACTGCCTCGATCTGGGCGAGCACCGCGTCGATGTCGACGTGGAAGTACCACTCCTCCATGGTCGAGAGCCTCACGAGGGCCTGCACCGCCTCGCGGTAGGCCCGTCCGACCTCGCGCACCGCGGTGGAGACGATCGCGGTCGGGTACTCCTTGGATCGGCCCGCGATCTCGAAGGAGGCCGCGAGTCGCTTGAGGTCCCACTCCCAGGGACCGGGCAGGGTCTCGTCGAAGTCGTTGAGGTCGAAGACCAGTCGCCGTTCGGGAGTCGCGTACATGCCGAAGTTCGCGAGGTGCGCGTCGCCGCAGGCCTGCACGGTGATGCCGGTCACCGGGGTCGCGGCGAGATCCGCCGCCATCACCGCAGCCGAGCCGCGGAAGAACGCGAACGGTGAGGCCGACATCCGCCCGTAGCGGATCGGCACGAGGTCCGGTACCCGGGTGCGGTCCTGATCCCGCAGCACCGAGATGGGATCGGGACGGTCGGCCGCTGGTTCCCAGGAACCGTGGGCCGATCGGTTCACCACCTTGCGCAGGCGGCGACCGGCCGCTCGCTGCTCGAGCCGTAGCGATCCGATCCCATCCGTCATGGCACGCCGCTCCCGTCCGTCGGGCCCGAGGTTACGCGCCCGCTCGGCGGGAGGTCGGGCCGCCCGGCCCCTGCGATCCGGGGATCAACCCCGGATCGCGAGGGTGTGGGTGTCACCAGCGCTCACCGACGTCCAGGACGAGGCCGTGCCGACCTGGGACGGCGCGACGTGCGCCGTGGTCGTTCCGTCACCGAGCTGGCCGTAGGAGTTGCCGCCCCAGCACCACAGGGTGCCGCTCGACTTCGTCGCGCAGGCGTGGGCCTCCGTCGGATCGAACGCGTACGCGGTGACCGAGACGGTCGCGTAGCCGGTGCCGATCTGGACCGGCGCGGTGCGCTGCGTGATCGTCCCGTCACCGACCTGACCTCCCGCGTTGTAGCCCCAGCACCAGAGCGACGCGTCGGTGCGCACCGCGCAGGTGGTCACCGCACCGGCCGAGATGCTCGCCCACGTCTCCGCGGTGCCGACCTGCACCGGGGTCGTGCTGTCGGTCGTGGACCCTGTGCCCAACTGCCCGAAGGTGTTGGCCCCCCAGCAGTAGGCCCGACCGACGACGGTCACCCCGCAGGTCGAGTTCGCCCCGGCGCTCACCGCCGTCCAGCCGCCCGCACCGCCCGGGACCGGGACGAGGGTCGGGGACGCGCGGTTCACCGTGGCGCCATCGCCGAGCTGCCCGACCGTGCCCGCGCCCCAGCAGTAGAGGGCCGTCCCGCGCAACCCGCAGGTGTGCGCGGCACCGGTCGTCACCGCCGACCAGTCGGAGGCGGTGCCGACACGGGTCGGCGTGTCGGCGCCCGCGAGCGTGCCGGTACCCAGCTGCCCTCGGGATCCGTCACCCCAGCACCACAGTGATCCGTCGGTGCGGGTCGCGCACGCGAACGCCGACGGGGCGCCGGAGAAGCCGTCGAACTCGCCACCCACTGCGACCTCCGACCACGTGGTCGCCGTGCCCACGGTGACGGGGGTCAGCGAATCGACGCCCGTGCCGTCGCCGAGCCCGCCCGTGAGGTTCGAGCCCCAGCAGCGGAGTCGGCCGTCGGTACCAACTGAGCAGGACGAGGCCGCGCCGGTGGCTGCGGTCGCCGCGTTCGTGAGGACGGGGAGTGCGCCCGCACTCGAACGCGAGGAGGGGACACCGAGCTGACCCTGGGAGTTGTCGCCCCAGCACCACAGCGACCCGTCGGTCCGGGTGGCGCAGGTGTTCCGGTAGCCCGCACTGACCGTGGCCCACGTGGTCGCCGTACCGACCTGCGTCGGCTCGAGCGTGGGGTCGAGCGTTCCCAACCCGGTCTTGTAGTCCGATCCGTCGCCCCAGCACCACAGGGTCCCGGTCGTCTTCACCGCGCAGACCTGTGCGGCCGAGAGGTTGTCCTCCCCCACCGAGATTGCGGCCCAGTTCGTGTCCGTCCCGACCTGTTGGGCCGTCGTCGTGTAGGTGGCGATGCCGTTGCCGAGCGATCCGGAGTAGCCGTCGCCCCAGCACCACGCAGTCTTCGGGGCGCGCAGGCCGCAGGTCGTGAAGGTGCCCGCCGAGACCGTGGTCCAGTCGAAGACGGAGTCCGCAGGCGACGGCACGACCGGGTTGTTCACGAGCAGCGGCGGGTCGGGTGAGAAGTCGCTGTCGATGCCGAGCTGACCAGCCGAGTTGTCGCCGATGCAGAAGAGCCTGCTGTTGAGGTTCCGAGCACAGGAGTCGTAGTCACCCGTGGCGACTTGGTTCCACGACAAGGTCCCGGCGACCCGCTTCGGCAAGGCCTGCCCGTCGAAGGTGCCGTCCCCGAACTGCCCGTAATCGTTCGAGCCCCAGCAGTAGAGCTGGCTCCCCGTGGTCCGCACCGCGCACGCGTGGGTCTGGGCCACGTCGACCTGGGCCCAGCCGGTGGAGACGACCACGGGCGTGAACCCGTCGGCCGCCAGACCATCCGTGATCTGCACCGGCACCGACGTGTCGGGGGCTGCGCCGTCGTCACCCACCTGGCCGAAGCTGTCATCGCCCCAGCAGAAGAGCTGGGTCGCGGTGTTGATCGCGCACACCGAGGAGCCGCCGACCGATACGGACTGCCAGTTCGTGGCGGTGCCCACCTGGGTCGGGGCGTCCGCTGCGTCGAAGCCGCCGATGCCCAGCTGGCCGAAGTCGTTGGCCCCCCAGCAGTAGAGCGCGCCGCTGCGGATGCCGCAGGCCTGCGACTGCTCGAGATCCGCCGAACCGTTCGTGCTCACCGAGGTCCAGCCGGTCGCCGAACCCACCCGCAGTGGGGTGGCCGCGTAGGGGGCCACCGACGGGTCGCCCAGTTCCCCGTAGAGGTTCGAACCCCAGGACTCGAGGTTGGTCGGCACCACGGGTGCGCCCTCGTAGTACCCGACGATGTCGACGATCACGTTCGGGCATCCGGCCAACGCGTACAGGCTGACCTGCCCGCCGGCACCGACCTTCACCACCGTGCCGTTCGGCACGATCTGCCCAGCCGTGTAGTTCAGGGTCGATGCGGTCGGCCGGGTCGCCCCCGACGGGTACGCGGTGAGGAACCCGGCCGCGGTCGGCGAGACCACCGTGATGTTGGCGGCCACCGCGGTCGCGGTGTCGGGTACCGTCGTGTCCCCGATACCGGGCAGGGGTGATGTCCCCGTGACCTTCACCGCCCGGCCCGTCCCGAACCCGTCCGTCGGGGTCACGCACCCTCCGTTGCCCGCGTTGCGGGTGTCGACCACCCGCTTCGGGGTGATCCCCACGAACCCGCCCTCACCCACCGGCGAGCCGCCGGTCGAGTACCCCACGACGTCCACGATGAGGTTCGGGCACCCCGCGAGCGCGTACAGGCTGATCTGCCCGCCCGTGCCGACCTTGACCTGCACGTTGTTCGGCACGATCTGGCCGGCCGAGTAGTTCACGTTCGACGCGTTCGGCCGTGCCGCTCCCGTCGGGTACACGGTCACGAACCCCGGCGCCGCCGGCGAGACCACGGTCACGTTCACCGCGACCGCGCTCGCCGAGTCGGGCACCGTCGTGTCGCCCACACCCGGCAGCGGCGAGGTACCCGTCACCTTCAACACACGATCACCCGTCACGCATGGACCCTGACCGGCCTCTCGCGTGTCGAGGAGACGCTTCGGCGTCACGCCGACGAACCCACCGGGCGCCGCCGGGGTCGTCCCGTCGAAGTAGCCCACGACGTCCACGATCACGTTCGGGCATCCGTCCAACGCGTACAGGCTGATCTGCCCGCCCGTGCCGACCTTGACCATCACGCCGTTCGGCACGATCTGGCCGGCCGAGTAGTTCACGCTCGACGCGTTCGGCCGCGCCGAACCGGTCGGCCACACGGTCAGGAACCCCGGCGCGGTCGGCGAGACGACGGTGACGTTGAGCGCCACCGTCCCCGCACCTTCGGGCACCGTCGTGTCGCCCACACCCGGCAGCGACG
>JBJTQX010000001.1:0-13932 GCA_046075855.1 Actinomycetes bacterium | reverse complement strand
CGAGCTCGAGGGTGAGAAGCTCAGCGACATCGAGTTCAACGTGTTCGTGCTGCTCCTGTCGGTGGCCGGGAACGAGACGACCCGCAACCTCATCTCCGGCGGCATGCACACGCTGCTCACCCACCCCGAGCAGATGGAGCGGCTGCAGGGCGACCTCGACGGCCTGCTCGACCCTGCGGTCGACGAGATGCTCCGCTACGTGAGCCCGGTCATGTACTTCCGGCGCACGGCCACCCAGGACGCCGAGATCCGTGGGGTGCCGATCGCCGCGGGCGACAAGGTGACGGTCTGGTACGGCGCGGCCAACCGCGACGAGGACGTCTTCCCCGACCCGCACACCTTCGACGTGGGCCGGACCCCGAACGAGCACATCGCGTTCGGGGGCCGCGGGCCCCACTACTGCCTCGGGGCGAGCCTCGCCAAGATGGAGATCAAGGTGATGTTCCAGGAGATGCTCACCCGCCTGCCCGACCTCGCACTGGCCGGGGACATCGAGCGGCTGCACTCCAACCTCATCAACGGGGTGAAGCACCTGCCCGTCCGCAACCACTGACCGCTCCGTAGACCGCCGGGTCCCGGAGCGTCCCCGCGCCGGACCGCACAGCACCGCTGGGGGTACGCACGTGACCGAACCGCTCATCGCCCGACACTCGCTCGAGTACCCGGGCGGCTACACCCGATCCGTGGGCCCGATCATCGGGCGCTACCTCACGGGCCTGCGCGAGGGGCGCATCGAGGGCGTGCGTCTCGCCGACGGCCGGGTGCTCGTGCCGCCGACCGAGTACGACCCGCAGACCGCTGCGCCCACCTCGGTCGAGGACTTCGTGGAGGTCGGACCGCTGGGCACGGTGGAGTCGTGGTCCTGGGTGGCGGCGCCCCGACCCGACAAGCACCGGCTCGACCGACCCTTCGCGTTCGCGCTCATCCGGCCCGACGGGGCCGACACCGCCATGCTCCACATGGTTGCGGTCGACCGGCCCGAGGCCATGTCGGTGGGCATGCGTGTGGCTCCGCACTGGCGGGCCGAGCGTGTGGGTGGCGTGGCCGACATCGAGGCGTGGCGGCCGCACGCCGACGGCGACCCGATCCCCGAGGTGCCGGCCATCCCGGGTTCGGAGACGATGGAGGAGGGCGAGGTCACCGGCATCGTGTCCACCGGTCGGCTCGACTTCGAGATCTCGGCCGGTGCCGCGACCTCCCGGTTCCTCCTCGGGCTCGCCGAGGGTCGCATCATCGGTGGGCGCGCACCCGACCGCGAGGAGGTCTACGCGGCCTCGCGGGGTACCGACCCGATGACGGGCGAACCCACCTCGGTGGAGGTGGAGGTGCGCGACTCCGGGATCGTCACGACCTTCTGCGTCGTGAACATCCCCGGCCTCTCCGACCTCGCGCCGGAGATCCCGTACGTGTCGGCCCAGGTGCTGCTCGACGGCGCGAACAACACCTTCTTCGGACTCATCCGCGGGTGCGAGGTCGACGAGGTGCGCATGGGGATGCGGGTGAAGGCCAAGTGGCGCGACGAACTCGCGCCCGACCACCGCAGCATCGAGTGGTGGGAGCCGACCGGTGAACCGGACGCTCCGCTCGACGACTACAAGGACTACCTCTGATGCGTGACGTCGCCATCGTCTCCTCCGCGTACTCGGCCGTGCCGAAGGAGCTCCGGTACAACGAGGTCGAGATGATCGTGCCGGTCATCCGGCAGGCCATGGCCGAGTCGGGGCTGTCGCGTGACGAGATCGGGTTCACCTGCTCGGGCAGCCTCGACTACCTGCAGGGCGGCCCGTTCTCCTTCGTCATGGGTCTCGACGCCGTGGGCGCGTGGCCGCCGATCCGCGAGAGCCACGTGGAGATGGACGGCGCGTGGGCGCTCTACGAGGCGTGGGTGGCGATCCAGACCGGTGAGGTCGACACGGCCCTCGTCTACGGCTTCGGCAAGGCGTCGCAGGGCGACGTGCACGAGATCATGACGCTGCAGTACGACCCGTACTACCTGGCCCCGCTCTGGCCATCGATGGTGGACGTGGCCGCGCTGCAGGCCCGGGCGTACCTCGAGGCGAGCGGGCGCACGGAGCGCGACCTGGCCGAGGTCGCCGCGGCCGCGTTGCGCAACGGAGCGAGCACCCCGCAGGCGGTCCGGTCGGATGCAGGGGCGACCGCCGACGCACTCCTGGCCGAGCCGATGGTGGCCGATCCGCTGCGGGCGTCCGACATCTTCCCGGTCACCGACGGCGCGGCGGCGATCGTGCTCGCCGCGGACGACGTGGCCCGCCGGGTGTCGGAGCGCCCCGTCTGGATCCGCGGCATCGACCACCGCATCGAGCCGCACTCGCTCGGCGCCCGCGACCTCACCCGGTCGACGTCGACCGAGCTGGCGGCCCGGGCGGCCGGCGTGGCCGACGGCCCGGTCGACGTGGTCGAGGTGCACGCGCAGTTCAGCCACGAGGTGCTCATCCTCGCCGAGGCGCTCGGGGTCGATCCGATGGTGGTGAACCCGTCAGGCGGTCCGCTCGCCGCGAACGGCGTGATGTCCGCAGGGTTGGTGCGCATCACCGAGGTGGCCCGCCGGATCGCGGCCGGTGACGCCTCCCGGGGCGTCGCGCACGTCACGTCGGGTCCGGCGCTGCAGCAGAACCTGGTCTGCGTCCTGGAGGGTGAGTGAGCATGGGCAAGCAGCGTGTCGCCGTCGTCGGGGTGGGTCAGACCCACCACCGTGCCGCCCGCAAGGACGTCTCCATGGCCGGCCTCGTGCGCGAGGCGGCGGTGGAGGCGCTCGAGGACGCAGGCATGACCTGGTCGGACATCGACGCGGTCGTGATCGGCAAGGCCCCCGACATGTTCGAGGGTGTGGCCATGCCCGAGCTGTACCTGGCCGACGCGCTCGGTGCGACGGGCAAGCCGATGATCCGCGTCCACACCGCGGGCTCGGTGGGCGGGTCGACCGCGATCGTCGCGGCGAAGCTCGTGCAGTCCGGAGTGCACGAGCGCGTGCTCACCGTGGCCTACGAGAAGCAGTCGGAGAGCAACGCGACCTGGGGCCTCTCGGTGCCGATGCCCTTCGCCCCGCCGCTGGTGGCCGGGGCGGGTGGGTACTTCGCACCCATCATCCGCGCGTACATCTCGAACAGCGGCGCGCCCCGCCACATCGGCCACCTCGTGGCGGTGAAGGACCGGCTCAACGCGCTCCGCAACCCGCGGGCGCACCTGCACATGCCGGAGATCACGCTCGAGATGGTCGAGGAGTCGTTCCTGCTCTGGGACCCGCTCCGCTACCTCGACACCTGCCCGTCCTCCGACGGAGCGATGGCCATGGTGATGGGGAGCGAGGCGGTGGCCGCCACCGCGCCGAACCCGGTGGCCTGGGTCCACGGCATGTCGATGCGCTCCGAGCCGACGATGTTCGCCCGGCGCGACCAGGTGAACCCGCAGGCCGGGCGCGACTGCGCCGCCGACGTGTACGCCCAGGCCGGCATCACCGACCCGCGGGCCGATCTCGACTGCGCCGAGGTGTACGTGCCGTTCTCGTGGTACGAGCCGATGTGGCTCGAGAACCTGGGCTTCTGCGCGCTGGGTGACGGCTGGCGGCTCACCGAGTCGGGTGCGACCGCGGCCGACGGTGACATCCCCTGGAACCCCTCGGGTGGCGTGCTCTCCTCGAACCCGATCGGCGCCTCAGGGATGATCCGCTTCGGCGAGGCGGCCCAGCAGGTGCGCGGCATGGCCGGCGGACACCAGGTCGAACTGCGCAACGGCCGGGCGCTCGGTCACGCCTACGGCGGTGGGTCGCAGTTCTTCTCGATGTGGGTCGTCGGGTCGCAGCCGCCGGCGTGAGCACCCCGGCCGTGCCGCTCGAGATCGGGACGATCCCGGTGCCGTTCGGGTGGTTCCGGGTCTGCGACTCGGTCGATCTCGCACCGGGGGACGTGCACCGCGTCGACATCTGCGAGCGCAGCCTCGTGGCCTGGCGCACCGAGGCCGGCGAGGCCCGGGTGGCCGACGCGTGGTGCCCGCACCTCGGCGCGCACCTCGGGGTGGGCGGCCACGTGGTCGGTGACTCCCTCGTCTGTCCGTTCCACGGGTGGGAGTTCGACGCGGAGGGTGCGAACTGCCGCATCCCCTACAGCGAACGCACGAACGGCCGGGCCCGGCTCGCCCTCCGCCCGGTGGTGGAGCGCAACGGCTTCGTGCTCGCGTGGATCCACCCGGACCTCGCGCCGCCGACCTTCGAGATCCCCGAGTTCCCAGAGGTCGCCGATCCCGAGTTCCTGCCGTTCATCACCTCGAGCTACGTCATCGCGGTGTCGGTGCAGGAGATGGGGGAGAACGGCATCGACCGCTGCCACTTCCCGGTCGTGCACCTCAACTCCGTCCCGCCCGACATCGTGGAGTACGACACGTCGACCGACATCGCCCGCATCCGCACGGTGCTCACGATCATCACGCCGTTCGGCGACTTCCCGGGCGAGATCGAGGTGCACGCGTATGGCCCCGGGTTCTCGGCCACGCGGTTCCGGGGGTTCGTCGACACCCTGCTCGTGGCCACCCAGACCCCGCTCGGCCCGAACCGATCCGAGCTGCGGTTCCACTTCACCGTCCGGCGGACCGGCACCGAGGCCGAGGCCCGGGAGATCGCCGAGACCTACGTGGCCCACATCGATGAGCAGGCCCGGGAGGACATCCCGATCTGGGAGCACAAGGCGTTCGTGCCCCGCCCGGCGCTGGCCGATGTGGACGGCCCGATCCTCGAGTACCGCCGGTGGGCCGCCCGGTTCCACCCGACGGGGGCTGCGTCCTGACGGTCCGCGTGCGCGCCGCGTCCGGATCCCCGCGGGCACCGGGGCCCTGTCTCGCATCCGCCGGTCCGGCCTGCGATACTGCCGACTCCGCCACAGGGGTGGCGACGAGGAGGGGGAACTCCATGCGACGACGGGTGATCGCCCGCACGCTCATCTGCGCCGTGACGCTGGCCATGGTCGGGTCCGCCTGCAGCCGGAGCGATTCCGACTCGGGCGGCGGTTCGAGCAGCACCACGAGCGGCGGGGGCGGCACGGCCTCCGGATCCTTCGCGAGCCTGGGCAAGGTGTGCGGTCCGGGCGACGCCAAGGGGGCGACCGACCTCGGGGTGACCGACACCGAGATCCGGGTGGGCACCGTCTCCGACCCGGGCTTCGCCGGGCGTCCGGGGCTCAACCAGGAGCTCCACGACGCAGCCACCGTGTTCACCGAGTGGTGCAACGCGGCGGGCGGCATCGCCGGTCGCAAGATCAAGCTCGACCTCCTCGACGCCAAGCTCACCGAGTACCGCCAGCGGATCCTCGAGGCGTGCGACCAGGACTTCTCGCTGGTCGGTGGGGGTGCGGTCTTCGACGACACCGGTCAGAAGGACCGGATCGGCTGCCTGCTGCCGGACATCGCGGGCTACGTGGTGAGCCCGCAGGCTCGCGGCTCCGAGCTCCTCGTGCAGGTCATGCCGAACCCGAACGACGAGATCAACAACGGCGACATGCAGTGGCTGGCCAAGAAGTTCCCGGAGGCCGCCAAGCGCGTCGCCGCGATGACCGCCGGGTTGCCCTCCACCATCGTGGTGAAGGACCAGGCGGTCGAAGGTGGGGAGGCCGCGGGGATGACCGTGGTCGCGGACATCCAGTACAACGCGAACGGTGAGTCCACCTGGGCGCCGATCGTGCAGTCGCTCAAGTCCAAGGGCGTGAAGGGCATCCTCTGGACGGGTGAGCCGGAGAACCTGGCCAAGCTCGAGCAGGGGCTCAAGGACGCGAACTACCCGATGGACTTCATCCGCCCCGACGCGAACCACTACGACCAGAAGCTGCTCGACACCGGCGGCAAGGCCATCGAGAACACCTTCGTGCACGCGCAGATCTACCCGTTCGAGCAGGCCGCCGAGAACCCGGCGACCCAGCAGTACCTCGACCTGTTCAAGAAGTACCTGCCGAACGGCAAGGCGAAGTCGTACCTCGGGGTGCAGGCGTTCTCGGCGTGGCTGCTCTTCGCGAAGGGTGCCACGGCCTGTGGGAGCAAGCTCACGCGGTCCTGCATCCTCGAGAAGACGAAGCAGGTCGGCGGGACCTCCTGGACCGGCGGTGGCCTCCACGGCGCATCGAACGTCCGCGAGCAGCAGGCGACCGAGTGCTTCACGGTGTTCAAGGCCTCACCGAAGGGCTTCTCGCTGCCGGACATCGAGGCCAACGACTCCATCTACAACTGCGCGCCGGGCAACGTCCTGAAGCTCAAGGGTGACTACGGCAAGGGCGTCACGCTCGCCGACGTCGGCAAGAGCCTGAGCGACCTCAAGTAACGGCGGCCGTGGGGGTGGCTCGTCCGCCCCCAAGACTCGCCCGGGGATGCCGTGGACAAGTTCCTCACCTTCACCATCATCGGCCTGAGCACCGGCGCGATCTACGCGATCATCGCCAGCGGGCTGGTGCTGACCTACACGACCACCGGGATCTTCAACTTCGCCCAGGGCGCCATCGGCATGGTGTGCGCGTTCGCGTTCTGGCAGATGTTCCAGGGGTGGGGCTGGCCGGTGTGGCTCGCCGCCGCGGTGGCCCTGCTCGTCGTGGCGCCGCTGCTCGGCGCGGCGATCGACGCCCTCGTGATGCGGGGGCTCGAGGACACCACCGAGGTCACGAAGCTCGTCGTCTCGATCGGCCTGCTCGTGGGGCTCATCGGCCTCGCGACCTGGGTCTGGAAGCCCGGGGTCAGCCGGCTCATCCCGCAGTTCTTCGCGGGGAGCGGGTGGAACGTGCTGAGCGCGCGCATCACCGGCCAGCAGCTGCTCACGCTCGGGGTTGCGGTGCTCGTCGCGCTCGCGCTCTGGCTGTTCCTGCGCACGACGCGCATGGGGGTGGCCATGCGGGCAGTGGTCGACGACCGGCCGCTCGCCGCGCTCAACGGGGCGCGGCCGAACCGGGTCTCGACCACCGCGTGGGCGATGGGCTGCACCCTGGCCGCCATCGGCGGCATCCTCATCGCCCCGAACGTGCCCTTCGACGCGGCGACGCTGTCGCTGCTCATCGTGAACGCGTACGCGGCCGCGATCATCGGGCGCCTCCGCAGCCTGCCGTTGACCTTCCTCGGTGCGGCCATCCTCGGCTGCACCGAGGCCTACCTCTCCGGCTACCTCAAGACGAGCCCGAACCTCGCCGGGCTGCGCCTCGCCGCCCCGGCGATCCTGCTGTTCATCGTGCTGCTCATCATCCCCTCGTCGCGGCTGCGCGGCCGGCGGCAGAGCCGGGAGTTCTTCCCGATCCCGACCTGGCGCGGCGCGGGGTGGTTCGCCGGCGCGGTGGTGCTGGCCGGGCTCATCATGGCGACCACCCTCAGCGGGAGCCAGGCGACGACCTACGCGCAGGTGTTCACCTTCGCGCTCTTCGCCCTCTCCCTCGTCCCGCTCATCGGCTTCGCCGGGCAGATCTCCCTCGCCACCCTCACCTTCGGGGCGATCGGCGCACTGGTCTTCGGGCACCTCGGCGCGAGCGGCAACCCGCTCGCGCTGCTGCTCGCGTTCGTGATCCCCGCAGCCGTGGGCGCGCTCATCGCGTTGCCCGCCCTGCGCCTCTCCGGCATCTACCTGGCGCTCGGCACCGCAGCGTTCGCAGTGGCCCTCGATCGATGGATCTTCAACCTCGCGGACTTCGACATCGGACCGGTGCACATCAGCCTGTTCGAGCTGGGCTCGACCGAGGTGAACCCGCTGCGGCTCTTCGGGTACTCGTTCAACACGCCGGCCCGGCAGATGGTCCTCGTGAGCGTGGCCTTCGCGCTCGCGTCGCTCGCAATCGTGGCGGTGCGACGCAGCCGGTACGGGCGACGGCTGCTCGCCATGAAGTCGAGCGAGGCTGCGTGTGCGACCCTCGGCCTCGATCTGGTCGGGACGAAGCTCAGCGTGTTCGCGCTGTCGGCCGGGATCGCCGGGGTCGCCGGCGCGCTCTACGGCATGCAGCTGCGTTCGGTGAGCCCGCAGAACTTCGACTTCGTGCACGGCCTGCCGGTGCTGCTGCTCGCAGTGGTCGGCGGCATCGGCGCGGTCGGCGGTGCGCTCATGGCCGGCGCGTCGCTCATGGGGTTCCTGCCGCTCATCGCCACGCTCGGCACGTTCTTCGCCAACCTGGCTGGCGTCCTCCCGGGGCTCGCGGGGATCGGGCTCGGGCGCAACCCGAACGGGTCGGTGCACGACATGCGCGACGGGTTCGCCCCGATCCTGCGCGACCGACCGGCGCTCGTCGGCCTCCTCCTGGCGGTCCCCGCGCTCTGGGTGCTCCGGTTGGCCGGCGTGATCGGCAACCCGCCGTTCTACGTGCTGCTCGCGCTCGCGCCCGTGGTGGCGGTGGTCGTGGCGGCGGTGCGGGTCGGCACGGGAACCGGTGAAACCGAGGAGGACACGCCGACCGTCCACCAGGTGCCGCTCGAGTGGAAGGGCTTCGCGACCCCATGGGAGCCGGAGGACCTGCTCGTCCTCGACCGGGCCCTCGGCATGAACGAGGTGCAGATCCATGCCGCTCCTTGAGGTGCACGACGTCTCGGTGCGCTTCGGGGGCAACCTCGCGCTCGACGGCGTGACGGTCGACGCCGAGGCGGGTCGCATCACCGGGCTCATCGGTCCGAACGGGGCCGGCAAGACGACGCTGTTCAACGTCATCACCGGGTTGCAGCCGCCGACGGCCGGACGCATCGTGCTCGACGGTGACGACCTCACCCGGCTCTCGCCGACCCGTCGGGCCCGACGCGGCTTGGCCCGCACCTTCCAGCGGCTCGAGCTGTTCAGCCTGCTCAGCGTGCGCGAGAACATCCGGGTCGCCGCCGACATCCACCGTTCCTACAGCCGTTCCGGGGACGACCCGGCCGCGGTGACCGACGCGATCATCGAGCGCATCGGTCTCCGCGCGGTGGCCGATGCTCGGGTGGACGCGCTGCCCACCGGGCAGTGCCGGCTCGTGGAGCTCGGCCGATCGCTCGCGGTGCGACCGAAGGTCCTGCTCCTCGACGAGCCCGCCTCGGGGCAGGACGAGCAGGAGACCGTGGCGTTCGCCGCGTTGCTGCGTGACCTGGCGGCCGAGGGGATCGCGGTCGTGCTCGTGGAGCACGACGTGGAGCTGGTCATGGACGTCTGCTCGACGGTCCACGTGCTCGATTTCGGCCGGGTGATCGCCTCGGGGACGCCCGCGGCGATCCAGACGGACGAGGCCGTGCTCGCGGCCTACCTCGGGAGCAGCGCGACGTGACCGGGACGACGCCGCTGCTCGAACTGCGCGGCGTGCGCGCGGCCTACGACCGGATCGACGTGCTCTTCGGCGTGGACCTCACGGTCGATCAGGGCAGCGTGGTCGCGCTGCTCGGTCCGAACGGAGCGGGCAAGACGACCCTGCTCAAGGTGGCCTGCGGCCTCATGCCGGCGACCGCCGGCGACGTGCTGTTCGCGGGACGTCGGGTCAACGGGGTGCGGCCGGAGGCACTCGCCCGGCTCGGTGTCGCCATGGTGCCCGAGGGGCGGGGCATCTTCCCGAACCTCACCGTGCACGAGAACCTCCGGATGATGACCTTCACCGGCACGCCGCTCGACCGTATCGAGGACCTCGCGTTCACGCGGTTCCCGCGCCTCCGGGAGCGGGCCAAGCAGGTCGCGGGCACGATGTCGGGCGGTGAGCAGCAGATGCTGGCGATGGCTCGGGGGCTGGCCACCGATCCGGCGGTGCTCATCCTCGACGAGCTCTCGATGGGGCTCGCGCCGATCATCGTCGAGGAGCTCTACGAGATCGTGGCCCAGGTGGCCCGGACCGGGGTCTCGATCCTCGTGGTCGAGCAGTTCGCCCGTACGGTGCTCGGCGTGGCCGATCACGCGGCCATCATGGTGCACGGGCGTATCGTTCGGGACGGCTCGCCGGCCGAGCTCGAGCAGGAGTTGTCGTCGGCCTACCTTGGGGCCCAGCGGGGGGATGGATGAGCGCGGACCAGAGCACGGATCGGGTGGAGCAGTTCCGCCAGGAGATGGAGGCGCTGCAGGTGCGCGACCCCTCACAGGGGCGGGACCGGCTGTGGCTGCGCCTCGGGATCGCGCTCATGGTGGTGGGCCTCATCGTCGCGGTCGCTGCGTACCCGCTCGCCGCGACCGGGAACTCGCTCGAGCAGGGGCAGGCCATCGTGCAGGCCATCGCGGGCCTCACCGCGGCGATCGTCGGCGTGGGGCTGTTCCTCCGTCACTCCATGGGCAACTTCCTGCGGTTCTGGTTGGCCCGCCTCTCCTACGAGCAGCAGCAGCAGGCGGACCGGATCATCGGCAGTCGCTGACCGCGACGCCTCCGAATGATCGGGGGCGACCGGCGGGGCTGCGCTACCTTCGACTGATGGAGTTCCGCCGGATCCACGCCCTCCCGCCCTACGCGTTCGCGGAGATCGACGCGCTGAAGGTGGCGTCCCGGCGGGCCGGGGTCGACATCATCGACCTCGGGTTCGGCAACCCCGACCTCCCGTCGCCCGACGTGGCGGTGGACAAGCTCGCCGAAGCCGCGCGCAACCCGCGCAACCACCGGTACTCCGCGACCCGGGGCATCCCGCGGCTGCGGCTCGCCATCTCCGACCTCTACCGACGCAAGTTCGACGTGCACCTCGAACCCGACGCCGAGGTCTGCGTGACCATCGGCGCCAAGGAGGGCTTCTCCCACCTCATGTGGGTGCTGCTCGGGCCGGGGGACACCGCGCTCGTGCCGAGCCCCTCGTACCCGATCCACATCTGGGGACCCATCCTCGCCGGGGCCGGCGTGCACTACGTGCGCCTCGGGCCCGACCAGGACTTCTTCGCCAACCTCGAGGCCGCCTGGGAGCAGGCGTGGCCGCGGCCCCGGGTGGTCGTCATGTCGTTCCCGCACAACCCGACCGGGCAGTGCGTGGACCTCGAGTTCATGGCCCGGATGGTGGACTTCGCCCGGACCCACGACGTGCTCCTCGTGCACGACTTCGCGTACGCGGACGTGGGCTTCGACGGGTACCAGCCGCCCTCGCTCCTCCAGGTGCCCGGGGCCAAGGACGTCGCGGTCGAGATCTACTCGCTCACCAAGTCGTTCTCGATGGCCGGTTGGCGGGTCGGGTTCATGCTCGGCAACCCGGAGGTCGTCGGCGCGCTGGCCCGGCTCAAGTCGTACCTCGACTACGGCACGTTCCAGCCGATCCAGATCGCGTCGATCGTCGCAATGAACGAGGCGCCGGACTACCCGGCCGAGATCTGCTCGGTCTACGAGAGCCGGCGCGACGCGCTCGTCGACGGCCTCGCCCGCATCGGCTGGCACATCCCGAAGCCCGAGGGGACGATGTTCGTCTGGGCCCCGATCCCGCCGGAGTACGAGGAACTCAAGAGCCTCGAGTTCGCGAAGCTGCTCGTGCGCGAGGCGCACGTCGCGGTCTCACCCGGCGTCGGCTTCGGGCCGGGCGGCGAGGGGTTCGTACGCTTCGCCCTCATCGAGAACGAGCAGCGCATCCAGCAGGCGATCCGCGGCATCCGCCGCGCCCTGCCGAAGCTCGCCGGCTGACCCGCGACCCGTCGACAGGCGACGGTCACCTGATCGTCGCGCGTCGGCAACCCGACGGCCCCCCGCCTGTCACCGCGGTGGCGCACACTCGAGCCCGACGCACCGGACCCGACCGGTGCCGACAGTGGGAGGTGCGCACCGTGTCCATCCGCGATCGACTCGTCCGGCTCATCGACCTCGGCACCGGGCGGGTGCTCGAGAACCTGCGCCACGATCGGCGCACCCGCGACGACGCGCACGCGGAGATCGACGCGCTCGAGGCACTCCTCGCAGCCCGCGTGCGAGCCGTCGAGGACGCGACCGCCGCGTAGCGGGCGGGAGCGCCCCGGTTCCCCTAGTCTCGGCCGGACGGATCGGCCGGGGGAGGTGGCGGTGGCGTACTGGGTGCTCAAGGCCATCCTCGCGCCCCTCATGCGCCTCGCGTTCCGGGTCCGCGTCACCGGACGTGAGCACCTGCCGACGAGCGGTCCCGTCATCATCGCAGCGAACCACCGGTCCTTCATCGACTCGCTCTTCATCCCGCTCGTGGTGTCGCGGCGTGTCACGTTCGTCGCGAAGGCCGACTACTTCGACGACCCGCGCACCGCATGGTTCTTCCGGGCGGTCGGGCAGATCCCGATCCGGCGGGAGGGCGGCAGCGCGAGCGAACGGGCCCTCGACTCGGCCGCCGAGGTGCTCGAGCGCGGCGAGGTCTTCGGCATCTACCCGGAGGGCACGCGCACCCGCGACGGCTACCTCCACAAGGGTCGCACCGGGGTCGCGCGGATCTCGCTGCGCACGGGGGCGCCGATCGTGCCGTGCGGCCTCGTGGGTACGGATGAGATCCAGCCCACCGACCGGCGGATGCCCCGGCTGTTCCGGCGGGTCGAGATCAACTTCGGCGCTCCCGTCGATCCGGCGCGCTGGGCCGGGCGGTCCGACGACCGGCTCGTGCTGCGGCAGATCACCGACGAGGTGATGTTCGAGATCCGCGAGCTCTCCGGCTACGAGTACGTCGACGTGTACATGGCCTCCGGTGCTGCGGCGACGGGCGCGCACGACGTACCCGAACCGGCGGTGCCGGTGGCGCGCAGCGAGGCGGCGGCGGCCCGCGCCTCCTGATCTGCGGCTCAGTCGGGGGCGGGGCCGGAGCGGTCCCAGTCCCGGGCGCGCTCGACCGCCCGGGCCCAGGTGGCCCGTCGAGCCGCAACCTCCTCGGTCGGCATGCGCGGCGTGAAGGCCGCCTCCTCGCGCCAGGCCGGCGCGGCCTCCTCGGGGCCGGACCAGACGCCCTCGGCGATCCCGGCGAGGTAGGCCGCGCCGAGCGCGGTCGTGCCCTGCTCGGCCGGCCGACGCACGGTGACGCCGAGCAGGTCGGCCTGGAGCTGCCCGAGCAGGTCCATCGCGCTCGCCCCGCCGTCGATGCGCAGCTCGGCGAGGGACGTGCCGGTGGCCGCGTCGATCGCCGCGATGACGTCGCAGGTCTGGAGGGCCATCGCCTCGACGACGGCTCGTGCGAGGTGCGCGCCCGTCGTGCCCCGCGTGATCCCGACGATCGTGCCCCGGGCGTACGGGTCCCAGTACGGGGAGCCCAGACCGGTGAAGGCGGGCACGAGCTGCACCCCGCCGGTGTCGGGCACCGACTCGGCCAGCGGTCCGCAGTCCGCGGCGCGCTCGATGATGCCGAGTCCGTCCCGCAGCCACTGCACGGCGGCGCCGGTCACGAAGATCGAACCCTCCATCGCGTACGAGGTGGTGCCGCCCAGCGACCACGCGACGGTGGTGAGGAGACCCTCGACCGGCGCCGGGCAGGTGTCACCGAGGTTGACGAGCACGAAGGATCCGGTGCCGTAGGTGTTCTTCGCCATGCCCCGGCTGAAGCAGGCCTGACCGAAGAGCGCGGCCTGCTGGTCACCCGCAATGCCGCTCACCGGCACGTCGAGGCCCGCGGCCGACGCGGGATCGGTGGTGCCGAAGCGACCGCTGCTCGGGCGGACCTCGGGGAGCGCGGCGCGCAGCACGCCGAAGCGCTCGCAGAGCTCCTCCGACCAGTCGAGGGTCGCGAGGTCGAGGAGCATGGTGCGGCTCGCGTTCGACGGGTCGGTCGCGTGCTCGCGCCCGCCCGTGAGGTTCCAGAGGATCCAGGAGTCGACGGTCCCGAGGGCGAGGTCCGAGTCGGCCGACACCCGGCCCGGACCGAGGAGCCACTCCATCTTCGTGGCCGAGAAGTAGGGGTCGAGGACGAGGCCGGTGCGTGCACGCACCGTCGTTTCGAACCCCTCGGCCCGCAGCGCGTCGCAGCGCGGGGCGGTGCGTCGGTCCTGCCAGACGATGGCCCGGTGGCGCGGCCGGCCGGTGCGCCGGTCCCATGCCACGACGGTCTCCCGCTGGTTCGTGATGCCGATGCCCG